>NZ_JBELQE010000006.1:0-37177 GCF_040270385.1 Methylorubrum podarium
CCACCTGGAAGGAGCTGATCCAGGAGGAGTTCGGCGACGGCATCATGTCGGCGATCGACTTCAACATGACGATGGAGCGCGAGCCCAACAACAAGGGCGACCGGGTGAAGCTCGCCATGTCGGGCAAGTTCCTGCCCTACAAGTACTACGGCAACGACGAGGGCGTGCCGGAATACGGCTTCAAGGAGGCCTGAGCCTCGACGAACGCCCGGTCCTCGACGCTGGAAGCCGGAGGCGGCACGACTGCCTGCGGCCCTACCCCGCGGTATCCGCTGCTCCCGTCAACGGAACGGTCTGGAATCGGACGCGCTGGCAGTCTGCTTTGGGGCAGGAGTTCGCACGCGGCGCGGTCCGCTGTGCGGCAAATGTATATTGTATTGCCGGCAGAAAATTGCGATCGATACCGAAATTTCTGGAGTGCAGGCCGGCCGAAATCAGCAAATCTATCGTAGAGATCGGCCCGCCGTATCCGAGGGCGCTCGTCCACGCGAGTGCCGGCCTACGGGCGCGATGATGGGCTTTCCGACCGGACCGCTCGCTGTTCAGTCAACCCAGGACAGGGCCGGCCCGCTTGCGAGCGCGCAGGAGCCCGATGCTGCGCCGGCGTTCGTCGCAATCGGGCGGAGCGTGGCTGCCTCGAGACCTCGACGGCACACGATGATGATGCGCTTTTCATCGGATCGCTGCCGATCCAGGCCGCGGGCTCGAGAAAAAGCACGAATTCTTGCACGCTATCGGCAGTTGCTGTTCAGAACCTGGAAAAAAGGCCATCGCAACTCCTTCGGCTGACCTGCGGCATTTCGTGCCCGGATCTGCGAGGATTTTCCTGCCAAAACGTTCTTTCCATTAAGATTCAGTCTGCAATGATCTCCCGCGGAGGTCGAGATGCAGTCAATACTAACATGTGTTGTGCAAGCACATAATGTTCAATTGATAACTCTCGCTGGATTTGTCTGCATTGTCGGAATCTACGCCTCCTTTGCCGTAGCCGCTCAAGCCGGCCGGTCCGAGGGGGCGGCACGCCGCAACTGGGCCGGCATCAGCATCGTCGCCGCCGGATGCACGGCGTGGGCGACCCATATGATCGCCCTCCTCGCGTTCGAGCCCGGGATGGCGGCGGGCTTCGAACCGATCCTGACGGCTCTGTCGCTGTTGGTCGCGATTGCCGGGATCGGCCTCGGCATGGCGCTCGTCGTCGGCCGTCGGCACCGTTCCAGGCGCTTCGCGGCGGGGGTGATCCTCGGATTCGGCATCACAGCGCTGCACTATATCGGCCAAGCCTCCTACCGGGTGACGGGGCACGTCGCGTGGGACATGTCCCTCGTTGCCGGGTCCGGCGTGATCGGACTCGGCCTGTTCGGCCTCGCGCTGATGTTCGCGGGCGAACGCAGCCGCCATCTGCGCCAACTGGGCGCTCCGCTGCTGCTCGTCGCCATCGTCGTGCTGCACGTCGGGGGCATGGCGGCCGTGGTCCTCACCTACGATCCCACGGTCGCGCTCCCGGCATCCGCCGTCGCGCCCGCGACGATCGCGCCGATCATCTCGGGCGTCTCGTTCGGACTGCTCATCCTCGCCTTCGTCGGCTTGCGCCTGACCATGCATGCGCGGGCGCAAGCGCGACAGGAGCAACGGCGCCTGCAGGACCTCGCCAACATCGCTCTGGAGGGCCTCGCGGTCTGCGACGGCGACGTGATCGCCACCGCCAATTCCAGCCTGGAGCGCCTCTCCGGCTTGACGCAGGCCGAACTGACCGGCCGCAGCCTGTCAACCTTGCTGCCGGGACTCGCTCTCGCCGATCTGCCGGAACAGGAGGAGCGGGATACCGAGCTGACCGCCGCCGATGGCCAGACCCTACCCGTGCGCGTGCTGCGCAAGGAGGTGTCGCTCGGCCGCAGGCCCCAGACCGTCGTCGCGATCCGCGACCAACGCGAGCGGCTCCGCACCGAGGCGCGGATCCGGAGGCTTGCCTTCACGGATGCGCTCACCGGGATACCGAACCGGGCCCGCCTCGGCGACGTCCTGGCCCATCACGCGGTCGTGCTGCGGGAGAACGGGCGCGGCTTTTCCGTGCTCATGCTCGATCTGGACCGGTTCAAGTTCGTCAACGACGTCTTCGGCCACGCCATGGGCGACGCCCTGCTCCGCAAGGTCGCGGAACGGCTGCGGTCGGTCCTCTCCGCCGACGATGTCGCCGGGCGTCTGGGCGGCGATGAGTTCGCCGTCCTCGCCCCCGGCCTCGAGGACGGCGGACCGCAGCGCCTGGCCGCGTGCATCGTCGAGGCGATGGACCGTCCCTTCCTGCTCGACGGGCAACTCGTCCACGTCGGAGCCAGCGTCGGCGTCGCCCTGGCGCCGCGGGATGGCACCGATCCGGATCAACTCCTGCGCAATGCCGACCTCGCGCTCTACCAAGCCAAGGCGGAGGGCAAGGCGCGGTTCAGGGTCTTCGACGCTGCCCTGGCCGAGCGGGTCGAGGCGCGCCGGTCTCTCGAAACCGAATTGCGCTGTGCCGTGAGGGCCGGCGAGTTCGAGTTGCACTACCAGCCTCTGGTCGATGCACATTCCGGTGAGGTGACGGCGGCGGAGGCCCTGATCCGCTGGCGCCATCCGCGCCGCGGGCTCGTGTCGCCGGCCGACTTCATTCCGCTCGCCGAAGAGACCGGCCTCATCATGCCGCTCGGGGCTTGGGTGCTGCACACCGCCTGTTCGGAAGCGATGCGCTGGCCGGCCGCGATCAAGGTCGCGGTCAACCTCTCGCCGGTCCAGTTCCGCGACGACCGGCTGCCCGAGACGATCGAGGACATCCTCCGGGCGACGGGGCTGCCCGCCCATCGCCTCGAACTCGAGATCACGGAGGGGGTCATGCTCGACGACGAGGAGCGGACCCTGATGATGCTGTCCCGGCTCAAATCCGCCGGCGTCGGCCTCTCCATGGACGATTTCGGCACCGGCTACTCGTCGTTGAGCTACCTGCGCCGGTTCCCCTTCGACAAGATCAAGGTCGACCGCTCCTTCGTGCGCCAGCTTCCCGCCGATCCCGAGAGCGCGGCCATCGTGCGGGCCATCATCACCATGGGCTCGTGCCTCGGCATGGCGACCACGGTCGAAGGCGTCGAGACGGCCGAGCAGTACGCGTTCGTGGCGTCGGAACAGTGCAGCCAGGTGCAGGGCTACCATGTCAGCCGCCCGCTGCCGTCCCCAGACTTCCTCGCCTTTCTGACCGATCAGAAGGCCGCCGCGTAGGACGTGTCCGACCGGGCGAACCCTGGCGCCGGATATTCCACGACACGCCGCCCTGGGCGACCGTCGAATAGATGGCAGTGGCCCCACGGCCGCCTCATCCGCCCGGAATCGACGTCATTGAAAGTGTGATCACAGTTCATTCAACCGTGCGGGGTCGATCCCTAAGGATTTCGCCTCGCGAGGGGCAATCGAGTTCTGAGAGCGCTATCCCGGGCCGGCCGAGCCAGGGACGGTGGTGCGCGCCGCCTCGAGCAGTTCGTCGGCCAAGGCCTCGTCGTCGACACCCCGCGCCAGCACCACCGCCCCGACCATGGTCGACAGCGCCACGAGGGCGCGCTGCCGGCGCCGCTCCTTCGAGCTCTTGGGCAGCCTGTCCGCGATGAGGCCGGCGAGACCCTTGACCGCATGGGTGAACCGCGACCGCAGGGCGCTTCCGGAAGGCTCCCGACCGACGTCGTTCACCAGGGCGGCGACGGGACAGCCCCGCCCGGGCGTCCGGACATGTCCGAGGGAGAGATAGTTCTCGATGAAGGCGTCCAGGTTCGCTCGGTACTCGGCGCCGATCGCGGCATCGAAAGCCTCGGCCGCGAGGGCGTCCTTGTTGGCGAATTGACCGTAGAAGCCGCCGTGGGTCAGGCCGGCGGCCGCCATGATGTCCACGACGCCGATCCCGTGAAGGCCGCGCTCCCGGAACAGGGAGGAGGCGACCTCGACGACGCGCTGGCGGTTCAGCTTGGCTTGCTCCTGCGAGACCCTGGGCATCCTACCATCCTTCGCCGTTGCGGATGATCATATAGATGTATCAAGTCATGTATTGAAGGACGACCGGTGGGGCGAGCTCCGACGGTTCGATGGCGTGAGGAGAGCGGATCGACCGGCCTGCGCGAGGTGGGCAGGAGGCGCAGGCCGGTCGACGCATCGCACGTTCGGAGGACGAACGCGCGATCCCGGTCGGCCCCGCAGGCGGGGCGTCGAGGGGGCGTCCCGTGTCAGGGTTTGGCCGGCATCGGCACGGCGTGGAGCCCGGAGGCGGCCTCCTTCCCCCGCGGCTCCCGCGCCACCCGGAACCAGAGCGCGTAGAGGGCAGGAAGGAACAGCAGCGTCAGCAGGGTGCCGACGCCCACGCCGCCGATCAGCACGTAGGCCAGCGCCCCCCAGAACACCGAGTGGGTGAGCGGGATGAAGGCCAGCATCGCGGCCGCCGCCGTCAGGATGACCGGACGGGCCCGCCGCACGGTGGATTCGACGATGGCGTCGTAGTCGGACAGACCCGCCGCCTGATCGTGATGGATCTGGTCCACCAGGATCAGCGTGTTGCGCATAAGGATGCCCGACAGCGCGATCAGGCCGAGGATCGCGTTGAAGCCGAAGGGCTGCTGGAAGATCAGCAGGGTCGGCGCGGCCCCGACGAGGCCGAGCGGGGCGGTCGCGAACACCATGAACATGGCGGAGAACGACCGGACCTGGATCATGATGACCGTCAGCGTCACGAACAGCATCAGCGGGAACACCGCCGCCAGCGACCTTTGCGCCTTCAAGCTCTCCTCGACCGAGCCGGCCGTGTCGATGCGGTAGCCCGGCGGCAGCTTCGCCTTGATCGGGTCGAGCAGCGGGAAGACCTGGGCGTGGATGTCCGGCGGCTGCTTGCCGTCCAGGACGTCGCCCTGGACGCGGATATAGGTCTCGCGGTTGTAGCGCTTCAGGACCGCGTCCTCGGAGCGGCTCTCGAGCCGGGCGACCTGCGAGACCGGCACCTGCCGCCCGTCCTTGGTCGCCAGCGTCAGGTCGCCGATGTCGCCGAGCGAGCGCCGCTCGGGGCCGGGGCTGCGCAGCAGCACGTCGACGGAGCGCAGGTTCTCGCGCACCTGGGTCGCGGGCGTGCCGTTGAGGTAGTTCTGCAGCTGCTGGCCGGCCTCCTTCGGCGTCAGGCCGATCAGGCGCAGGCGCTCCTGGTCGAGGGCGAGGCGCAGGTTCGGGGTTTTGTTGCCCCAGTCGAGATGGACCATGCGCATGTTGGGGTTGGAGGCCATCGCCTCGGCCACCTCCGCCGCGATGCCGCGGATGACGTCGAGATCCGGCCCGACCACGCGGAAGGCGACCGGGAAGCGCACCGGCGGCCCGAACACGATCTGCAGCACCCGCACCCGCGCCTCGGGGAAGCGACCCTCGTCCACGAGCTGACGCACCTTCACGCGCAACGCGTCGCGGGCATGGGCGTCGGCGGTCTGGACCACGATCTGGGCGAAGGCCGGATCGGGCAACTCGGGATCGAACGAGAGCACGAAGCGCGGCATGCCCTGGCCTATGTAGCTCGTGATCTCCCGTGCCTCGGGCAGCGCCCGCACCGCCGCCTCGATCGCCTTGACGCTGGTCTCGGTGGTGGCGAAGGCCGAGCCCGCCGGAAGGGTGACCTCGACGATGAGTTCGGGTCGCTCCGAGTTCGGGAAGAACTGCTGCTCGACACGGCCCATGGCGACCACCGCGGCGGCGAACAAGCCGACCGTGATGCCGGCCGCCAGCCACTTGTGATCGACGGACATCCGCACGACGCGCCGCAGGCGCTCGTAATTCTTCGTGGCGTAGATGGCGTCGTGTCCGCCCTCGACCCGTCTGATGTTGGGCAGCAACTTCACCCCGAGATAGGGCGTGAACGTCACCGCCACGATCCACGAGACGATGAGCGAGAAGGAAACCACCCAGAAGATGTTGCCGGCGTACTCGCCGGCCGTCGAGGCGGCGAAGCCCACGGGCAGGAAGCCCGCGATGGTGACCAGCGTGCCGGTCAGCATCGGCGCGGCGGTCGAGCTCCAGGCATAGGTCGCCGCCTCGATCCGGTCGTAGCCCTCCTCCATGCGCACCACCATCATCTCGATGGCGATGATGGCGTCGTCGACCAGGAGCCCGAGCGAAATGATCAGGGCGCCCAGCGTGATGCGGTCGAAGTCGCGGCCGGTGAGCATCATCACCACGAACACCGCCGAGAGCGTCAGCGGCACGGCGAGCGCCACCACGATGCCGACGCGGAAGCCGAGCGCGACGAGGCTGACGAAGATCACCACGCCGAGGGCGGTGAAGAACTTCACCATGAACTCGTGGATGGCGTCGTCGATGACCTTCGCCTGATCGGTGATCTTGGTGAACGTGATGCCGGCGGGCGTCTCGTGGTGGATGGCGATTTCCTCGGCGTTCAGCGCCTGGCCGAGGGTGAGGCCGTTGAAGCCCGGCTTCATCACGAGGCCGAGCATCAGGGCCGGCTCGCCGTCGTTGCGGATCTCGAAGGTCCTGGGGTCCTCGTAGCCGCGCCTGACCTCGGCGATGTCGCCCAGCTTGAGGCTGCGGTCGCCGGCCGCCACGGGCAGGTTGCGGATCGCGTCCAGGCTGTCGATGGCCCCGTCCAGGCGCAGGTAGACGCGCGGTCCGGCGGCCTCGACGAAGCCCGCGGGCGTCACGTCGTTCTGGTTGGCCAGCGCGGCCAGGAGCTGCTGGCCGTTGATGCCGAGGGTGGCGAGGCGCTGATAGGAGATCTCGACGAAGATCTTCTGGGCCTGCTCGCCGAGGATGTTGATCTTCTCGACGCCCGGCACCCGCAGCAGGCGCTGGCGCAGGTCCTCGGCGCGCAGGACCAGCTGGCGATGCGGCAGGCCCCTGGCCTGCACCGCGTAGAGGGCGAAGTAGATGTCCGAGAACTCGTCGTTGAACAGCGGCCCGAGCACGCCGCGCGGCAGGCTGGCGGCTTGGTCGGAGAGCTTCTTGCGGGCCTGGTAGAACTCCGACGGGAGCTTCGACGGCGGCATGTTGTCCTTGAAGATGACCTTGGTCGTCATCAGGCCGGGCCGGACCGTCGTTTCGGTCCGGTCGTAGTAGACGAGTTCCTGCAGCCGCTTCTCCAGCGGGTCGGCGACCTGGCGCTGCATCTCCTCGGCGGTCGCGCCCGGCCAGGCGGCGGAGACCGTCATGACCTTGACGGTGAAGGCCGGGTCCTCGGCACGTCCGAGCTTCTGGAAGGCGAAGACGCCCGCGCCGGTGAGCGCGATGAGCAGGAAGAGCGTGACGGCCCGCTCGCGGACCGCCAGGGCCGAGAGGTTGAAGCCGCTCATCGCCCCACCCCCGTCATGCTGGAGGGCGCCTGACGCACCTTCTGGTCGGCCTTCAGGAGATGGGCCCCCAGGGCCACGATCCGGTCGCCCGGATCGAGGCCGGCGACGACCTCGGCGCGTTCCTCGCCCATGCGGGCGACCCGCACGGCTTGCGGCGTCACCGTCCCGGTGGCGGCGTCGAAGCGCCAGACCGAGGGGCCGCGCCCCTGGTCGAACAGGGCCGCCAAGGGCACCTCGACCGGGGCGGGACGAGACGGGTCCCGGGACTTGAGCCGCAGGGTCACGGTGGCGCCGAGCGGCGCGGTCTCGCCGCCGCCCGACAGGATATAGCGGGCGCGGTAGGTGCGGGTGGCCGGATCGGCGATGGCCGACAATTCGCGCAGGCGGGCCGGAAAGGTCGTCTCGCCCTCGGCATAGAGCGTCGCCGTGGCCTCGCCCTTCGCCAGACCTCGGCTCGCTTCGGGCAGGAAGATCTCCGCCTCGCGCGCGCCGTCACGCGCCAGCTTGACCACGGTCTGGCCGGCGGCGACCACTTCCCCGGGATAGGAGGGCACCTCCATCACCACGCCGTCGGCATCGGCCTTGAGCTCCGAATAGCTGGCCTGATTCTCGATCTGGCTGGCCTGGGCCTCGGCATTGGCGAACTGGGCGATGGCCGCATCGGCCGCGGCCTTGTTCTGGTCGTAGGTCTGCCGGGACGTCCAGCCGTCGCCCACCAGCTTGCGGCTGCGCTCCTCGTCGGCCCTGGCCTTGATCATCTGCGCCCGCGCCGCCTCGACGGATGCGCGCGCGGCGTTCAGGGCGAGGGTGAAGTCGGTGCGGTCGAGGCGCATCAGCGGTTGGCCGAGACGCACGCGGTCCCCCGGATCGACGAGACGCTCGAAGATCTTGCCGCCGACGCGGAAGCCGAGATTGCTCTCGGTGCGGGCTCGGATCACGCCGGTGTAGCGCGAGACCCCGCCGACCCCGGGGGCGACCTCGGCGATCTGGACCAGGGGCGGCTCCGGGTTCACGGCGGTCTCGGCCGGCGAGCAGGCTGCCAGGACCAAGCCGGTCAAACCGATCACCCATCGCGCATCCATAGCCGGTTCCCCCTAGGCCGATCGACGGCTTTCGAAATGATGACCATCATCTATTATGGTCGTCATCTATCGTCAATGGCCTTCGTGCCCGCCGGCCGGCGGCTCCGGAGCGGTTGCGGCCCGGGACCCCGCGCGGGCGCTTCCTCCGTTCTGGGGTGTTCAGGGGTGTCAGGCGTTCCGGCGGCCCCCTCCCCCGGCGTCGACCGCGCGAAGGTCGTGGGCGGCCCGAGGGGGCTCTCGGACCGGGCGTGACGGCCGCGGGCCCACCCGCGCATCCGGGCCGGCCTGCCGATCGATGCCGCCCGGCCTGCGCAGGGCCGCCGGCACGCCCGGAGCGCCGCCCGCTACGGCGCTTCCTGTCGCGCGGCCGCGATCATGCGCTCGCCGTCCTCCCGCAGGAGCAGTCGCTCCGACACGAGGGCATCGACGGATTTCGTCACGGCCGCGACGTAGGCACCCGTATCCTGATACCGCTCCTCGAGGGATGGACGGGGGTCGCCGGCCGCGTCCCGTTCGGCACGCGTGCGCGAAAACGGTATCTGGCTGCCCTCGCGATCACACAACGCGCCGGCGGGGAATGGATCGGCATACAGGTTCCAACCGGTGAAGGTCGCCCGCGGGGCCGCGACCGCCGGCAAGCGGATGCCGGCCACCTCGTTGCCGTCCGTATCGACGCGCGGGACCAGCGGGCGATATTGCGGCCCGCTTTCCGGGCGGGGATCCACGTAGGTGCTGAACCGGGCGATCGCATTCGGCGCCGTCGGAACGGGCACGCCGACCATGAACGGAAACCCGATCTCCGCCGCCTCGACCAAGGTCCCGTCGGACAGGCGGGGAACACGGCTCTCCGGTGGGGCCTTGCCGTCCTTCACCCACTCCTCCAGCGCGACGAGAAGCGCGCGAACCGCCGGGGCCGGGTTGAGGGTGCTGCGCGGGTTCGCGCAGGGTCCCTTGCTCGAGGTCAGGCCGGCGCGCCCGTAGTGGAAGCCGCTCGACACCAGGTAGGCGCGCGCCGTGTCGGGCAGCGGCACATCGGTGCGGCCGACCGGATCCGTGGTCAGGAGGGAGGCGCCCTTCTGCCAATACTCCGTGCCGGTGTTCGCTTCGATCAGGAGAGGATCGAACCCATCGTCCCGCAGGATGCTGCCCGTCCGCCCGGTGATCGGATCGTGTTGGCCGGCGGCCGAGAACGGGAAGGTGTTCTCCGGATAGAGATGGTCTTCGTGCTGCGTGTTGGTTCGCGAGGGCTGGGCGAAGCGGGCGTTGAGGAACACCCCGCCCACGCCCGCGATGTGGGACAGCATCCCGTCGAAGACCCGCTTGCCGCCTTCGTCGCGGTTGAACCCCTGTTGGATGAAGTCGCGGAGATAGCGCCCGCTCTGCGAGATGCCGAGCGCGAGGGTGTGCCGGATCGCGCCGCCGGCCGGGTTGGCCGTCCCGCCCTCGCTGCGCAGATAGGCCACCACGTCCCGCGTGGCGGCAAAGCCGATTCCGAGAACCTTCGGCTCGGTGGCTCGGTAGGTGAATTCGTAGAGCGAGCCGGGCAGCGGCTTGGTGCCCTTCGGCAGGAGCTCGATCTGACGCGGCGTGGCGTAGTGCCAAGCGCCGGGCGGGACCGGCCGCGGCGGGTCGGCCTCCCGGCGCCGCACGGTCAGCTGCGCGCTCGCCTTGTCCGGGCCGGCCGTCTTGAAGGTCAGGTAGAAGGGCGCCTCCGGCGGGCCGCGGGTCGCGCTGACGAGCTCATCGCGCACGACCTCGACGATCGGCTTGCCGCCGCGGGTGGCGACCGGCACGTCGATGGCCATGCCGCCCTGTTGGCGCAGGGCGTCGGCCTCCCAGCCGGACCAGACGATGGTGTAGCCCCGGCGCAGGACGAGGCCGGTCCCGGCATCGGTGGCCGTCCTCGGATCGTTGACGGCCTGTACCGCTTGGGCCGGCGCGTCGAGAACCCAGTTGAAGAGGAACTTGCGGCCGCGGTTCAGCACCTCGAACAGCAGCGTTCCGCTGCCGCGCGCCGGATCCTTGGGCCGCAGGATGAACAGGTCGGTCTTGTACTCGACCATGCCGCGGGCGTTGCGGGGCGCCAGCGCGATATCGACGATGCCGGCATTCGCGGGATCGGCCGGGTCCAGCTCACCACGGGCCGTGCCGACGACACGCTCGTAGCTGCCCGCTGCGCCGAACTCCGCGCCATCGGCGAAAGGTTCGACGCTGGCGATCTCGATGCCGGTGATGCCCGCCTGAGCCGGCGTCGCGCCGAGGGCGCAGCCAAGTGCGCCGACCACAACCCAACCGTTGCGCATGTTCGCTCCCTGCCCGGCTCGTGCTGGCCGGTCTCCTCAGCAAACATGCCGGAGGGCGGACGTCGAGAGGGAGGCTCGGTCCAGCCCTGTTTTCTCCTTTGCGGATCCTGCGCGACGTTCGGTGGGGTCGGGATCGACGTGAACCGAAGGCTGCCTCGATCCCTTCGCGACTGCGGATGCGCGCGCCAGGGCGCGCGCGCCGCGAGCAGTGCCACCATGCGGATCTCATCCGGGGCAGGTCTGAGCTTTCCTCACCTCGGCCCCGCACCGAGGGCGGTGCGGCGGCTGCGGGGGCCCGCCGGGGCGAACGGGGTTCCTGGTCGGTGTCGGACGCTTCCGGGACGGGAAGGCGGCCGGTTTCGGGGGGCTTGCGCGCACCGAACGCGCGCTGCGGGAGACGCGACCCGAGAGCCGCCGCGCAACATGTCGATGAGTGCTGACGACAGCTGTACAACTTTTAATATTTTCGGCGACATAGTTACTAAATATTAACCGCAATACGCGAGCGATCGAATTGAATAGAAACTCGGAGCGATCGGAGGCTATTGGCTCTGTATGAAAATCTTCAGGAGCCTACTGTATGGACTCGTTACCGTTCCCCAGCGCCGTTGTTGTTTGGCTCGATCCTCGGCGGCCCGATTTCGGTGTCAAACTAGTCGAGGATGTGCCTGAGGCGCTTTATTCTCTGCACCGCCACGGCTTGGAAGAAGCTATTCGCGGGCCGCAATCAGGCCTCTGGAAGTCGGCTGCCGGAGCGCTCGTGCAAGCCGAGGTCGATCCGAGCCCGAGCAACTTGCGGGTGGCTTACGAGGCGTTCCTTCAATTGGCGAAATGCGTCGCGCCCGTGCCGACGAAGATCCGGAAGGTCGTCTGCCCGAGGGCGCCGCGCGAGAGAATCGCCTCTTTCTTTTCCATGGCATGACGCTGGGGCGCAGGGTTCAGGCGCGCCGGTCGCCGCACCACGTTGGACGCTCTCGCGACGGATGCGCCCCGGCCCTCACCCTCGCTTCCCGGCGTCGGATATGGGGCGACCAGCGCCCAATCGTCGTCGGACGGGTCGGCGTTCCGGATCAGACCCACGCCCATCCTCTGCGCCACCCGGCCGGCCGGTCCAAAACAGCCTTCAGGCGTCGGATCTCACGAACTCTGTGCGGCGGCACCAAGGTCGGCCGCCGCGACGATCGTCCGATCAGGTTCAGCGCGATGTGCCTCGAGCCGCTGGAACGATGTGGGTCACACGGAGGGCGGCCATTATCGATGAAGTTCGATATGACGGCTATGACGGGCACTTGAGCCCAAAAAATCTGGCGGAAGGGCTGTCCGACGCAGGGTATTGGTCTTGCTAGGGTTTTCTCAGACGATACAGCTTTGCCCAAGCGGGCTGATCACGCTTTTTTTGTGCAGGTGGACGATTGAGTAGGTAGGAAAATGCCGGCTATGGCTGGGGTGCCAGGATGCTCAGCCAAAACCGAAAGGCTACGACATCAAGGGGTTAGGCCCTCGATCACCCGTCTTGAGCGGTATCGGATCTGGGGAATGGACCATCAGAGTGGACCCTGGTCAACGCTGCGTCCGAAGCATTCTACGACCGGCAAGGATTGGCGGCAGGTCCGCATAGCGCCGATATTGTTGAAAAACTTAGAAACAACATCTTTGGCGTGATCCAAGGCGACACCCCGGAGAAAGTTCGTCTCTCGATGGCGGCCAGATCCTACTGCCGCAGCGGGGTCAGGTCGACGTTATGGCAGGAAATTCTACGTCTGATTGGGTCCGCAGTGCTGCTTCGATCCGGTCCCGAGTTTTTCAACGCAATTCGCCACCAACAGACCTTCGGTCAAAACCACTGGAGTGGTCGCTTTTGACCCGACAGCTGCCGTTGATGAGGCTGCCGGCGGTCAGACGTAGAGCGCACGCGTCCCCGGGCCGGCTTGACGGACCCGCTCTGCGAAACCGTCGTAGAAGAAGCGGAGGTCGTCGGCGCGATCCCCGGCCAAGCGGCTCCTCACCTTGTCCCAGGTCATCAGGGCGACGTGAAAGTCCGGCTCGCCCACGACGAGGACGGGCTGGTCCCGCTCCTCGTGCCAGCGGTACTCTCCGCCGAACTCCCTCCGCCCGACCTCCAACAGGTAGCAGCCGGCCTGCTGCACGAGCCCGTCGATCTGCCCGGGCGTGAGCGTCGCGGCCCAGCAAGCGGCCTCCTCCGCCATCTCCTCCAGGGTCGTCAGGCTGGCCTGGGAGTAGTCCAGCGCGACGCTCGTGCCACGGCCGGCGCCGAGTTCTACGAGCTTGGCGGCGGAGCGGGCTACGGTCGCTTCGAGACGTTCGGCCATTGAGGTCCCTCGTTCCGGCTGCCGGCACACGCGCGAGCACGCGGCGCCTCACGGGTGAGAGCGGTGTGTCGATTCCAAAGTCGAGGTCCACCGCTCGGGACAGGTGTGCAATCATGCATCGGCCGCAAGCTCCTCAATGCCGAGGCCTGAGATGACGGAGAGCGGCTGCTCGATCAGCACGTCCGGTGCCGATCGCGGCCGGGCCGCTGCTTCCTTCCCCTTGATCAGCAGCCAGGACGGCTGTCGCTCCTCTTCGTGCGGCTTCATGTGGACCAACCGCCACCCGCCCCTTCGCTTCTCGCCTTGGAGGCTGAACCGGCCGCGGGTGCTCCTGGGGCGGCAACGTCACAGAGGAAAGCGCATGGCCACGTTGCAACGGGCGTAGCGTCGGCCGAACCGCTCCATGATCTCGGCGTCATGCCGGAACCCGACCTTCTCGTACAGGTGCACGGCGGCTTCGCACTTGGTGTTGGTCAGCAGGTAGAGCGTCCCGACACCCATCGCATGAACACGGGCCAGCGCCGCGCGCAGGAGATGCTCCCCGGCCTTGCGACCCCGGGCCCGCTCGGACACCGCCATCTTGGTCAACTCGAAGCAGCCCTCGTCCGTCCTCATCAGCGCGCAAGTGCCGACGATACCGAGGTCTTCCGCCTCCACGAAGAGGATGAGGCCACCTCGGTCCAGGATCTCGCCGCGCGGGTCGGAGAGGATCCGGCGGTCGTTATCCTCCAGTGAGAACATCGCCTCTATCCACTCGGCGTTGATCTCTTGGAAACGAACCGCCAGGTCATCCGTGTACTCGCGGATCGCGAGGCCCGACCGCACCTCGCCCGGTACCTGGGCGCTCCGGACCCGCCTCTCGAAAGAAACGTCGTCGAGCCTGCGCTCCAGCGCTGCGAGTTGGCCGAGTAAAGGGCCGGATAGGTCGGCGCACAGGTCCGTCGCAGCTGTCTGGACGCGCGGCCAGAGGCCGGACTTCGCGCTCGCCATCAGGTCCCGACCAGCCGGGCTGAGCGAAAGTGCCTTCTGGCGCAGATCCGTGTCCGACCGTGTCCCTTCGACCAATCCGAGTTCGACGAGGCTCGCGGCCGTCCTGGTGACCGCCGGCTGGCTGACGCCGAGGGCGGCAGCGGCGTCGTTGACGCTCAAGGGCCCGTAGCGGTCGAGGGCGGCGAGAAGCGGGAACTGTGCGGGCTGTATCCCGAGGCCCTCGTCGCGCAGGATCCTGGCGGCGTCCGCCTGGAAGCGGTCCGCCAGCCGCTTAAGGCGGCTGCCAAGGAAAAGCGGCCCGAGATCATCGAGAACGTCAGCGATCATGTCGACCTCCACAGACGCTTTATATAACATGTTATGTATCGAGGCAAACCTGTGGCGGCGGCCCCTGCCAAGGAACGTCCCGCTTGACAGTCCCGCCTTTCAGTTCGCGGCCTCCGCGGCGCTGGTCAGCCCGTGGCGAGCGATGCGCCGAGATGCTCGACAAGGGCCCGGACCTTTGCCGATGGCCTCGGACCCGCTGGGAAGACCGCGTAGACCTCGGCCGGATCGAGCCGGTAGGGTTCGAGCAGCTGGACGAGCTGGCCGGTCCGCAGCTCCTCCCCGGCCATTACGCGGGTCGCCAGCGCGATGCCCAGCCCCGCCACCGCGGCGGCCAGGATCCCGGACGCCGAGTTGATCCAGACCCTCGCGGGGACATCGACGGAGGTGGCGGTCCGGTTGTGCGTGAAACGCCAGCTCTCGCGACCGAACAGGCCGTGCTGGACGATGCAGGCGTGCCGCGCGAGCTCGCCCGGGTTGGTGGGCGTGCCGCGCGCCGAGAGATAGGCTGGTGCCGCGACGACCAGTCGCTCGACCACCGCGAGCCTGCGGCCTCCGAAGGTGGAGTCCGCCAGCGGTCCGACGCCCATGCGGATGGCGACATCGACCCCGTCCATGACGAGGTTCTGGCGCGCATCGCTCATGGTGATCTCGACCTTGAGGTCCGGATGCCGGGCCAGGAAGGCCGAGAGCGCGGGAACGACCGCCCGTGAGCCGTAGAGCACCGGCAACGCGAGGCGGATGACGCCCTGCAGCGAGTCGACCCCCCGGGCCGCCTGCTCGGCCTCCTCGACCTCCGCGAGGAGGGATCGTGCGCGCTCCAGGTACAGGCTGCCGGCTTCCGTCAGCGAGATGCTGCGGGTGGTGCGCAGCAGCAGCGTCGTGCCCAGCCGCGCCTCCAGCGCACCGACGATGCGCGACACGGACGGTTGCGAGAGCATCAGTTCGCGCCCTGCCCGTGAAAGGCTGCCGGTCTCGGCCACGCGGACGAACACAGCCATTTCCTGCCAGCGGTCACTCATTCGATATTCTGATAGATGTTGTTCGCAATTAGAGCATACGCCGACTTTGTCGGATGGCCTATCTCCTGGCTCACGGCGCCGCCATGGCGTGATGGAGAACGGCGATGTGGCTTCAAGACAAGCTCGACGCGATGCGCGAGGACTTCGAGAACGGACGCTTCCCGCTGGTGCCGACTCAGGACCAGCTCGATACGATGCGGCGCGCCACCCGGACGCTGATCGACAGCAGGCAAGTGGACGACGCGCTAAGGCTGGCGACACGGCACCCGCGTTCACGCTCACGGACGCGGACGGAAACAGTGTGAGCTTGCGGTCGCTGCTGGCGCGGGGACCGCTGGTCGCCACCTTCTACCGCGGGGTCTGGTGCCCCTACTGCAACGACGACCTCCAGGCGCTGGAAGAGGTCGGGCCGGAGATCGAGGCGCGCGGTGCGAGCCTCGTCGCGGTCTCCCCGCAGACGCAGGCGAACAGCCGTAAGGCACAGCGTGACAACAAGCTGGGTTTCCCGATCCTGGGCGACCCCGGCACGGCCGTCGCCGCCCGGTTCGGCCTGCGCTTCGCGCTGCCGGAGGACCTGGTCGAGGTCTACCGGCAGTTCGGCAACGACCTCGATAGAATCAACGACGACCCGGCCTGGGTGCTGCCGATGCCGGCCCGCTATGTGATCGGGACGGACGGCGTGATCGCCTACGCCGAGGTCAACCCCGACTACACCCGGCGTCCCGACCCGTCCGAACTGCTGCCGGTGCTCGACCGCCTGCGCGCCGTCGTCCCGGCCTGACCGCCCAAACCACCACCCGAGAGACCACCACCTGAAAGAAGGAGTGTTTTGCCATGGCCATCAAGATCTACGGCGATCCCGGTTCCGGCAGTCGGCGTCGCGTCACCTCGGCCGCGGCCGCTATGGGCATCGACATCGAGATCGTGGACATCGATCTCTTCAAGGGCGAGAGCCACACGCCCGCGTTCCTGAAGCTGAACCCGCACGGGCTGTCGCCCGTGATGGTGGACGGCGATTTTGTCCTCTACGAGTCGGCGGCGATCAACCTCTACCTTGCCGAGAAGGCGGGGAGCGACCTGGCCGGCCGCACGACCCGCGAGCGGTTCGAGATCCTGCAGTGGATGTTCTGGTCCGGCGAGCAGTGGCGGGTCTTCGCGACGCTCACCTTCGACGAGATGCTCGCCAAGCGCTTCATGGGCCAGCCCGCGGACGAGGCCATCGTCAAGCTGGCGGCCGGCAAGATCCGGGCCGCCGCCGCGGTGCTGGACACCCATCTCGCGACCCATGACTACATGGTCGGCGACCGGCTGACCCTGGCCGATTTCGACGTCGCCGGGCCGTTCTCCCAGAACGAGCGGACGAAGATCCCGCTGAACGAGTTCCCGAACCTCGTCGCCTGGCAGCAGCGCTTGCTGGCCACGGTGCCCGGCTGGGCGGCAACGAAGCGCGAGGTCGACGACCGCATCGACGGCGCGCTCGCGGCGGCGGGCATCAAGCTCTGACAACCGGGCGCCGGCGTCCATTGGGGCGACCGGCGCCGAGCCAGGAGGAGGGCCGCGAAGGTCGGGATCAGCGCGGTGGCGAAGACTTGCTTGTTATTGGACGTCTTCATCTCCTCTTCGTCGAGGACGGGTCGTCCCGTCGTTTGGTGAGGAGAAGATGCGCCGGCCGCCTGTATTACTCAAACATATGCAATCCATATCCGGCATCGACGCCGTGAATGTGCCCGGCCACCCCTGCTTGCCCGGCTGCGTCGGGCGGCCGGGCGCCATCCCGGACGCCCCTGCGCGAAGTATGGCGGCGTTCCCGCCCGCTGCCCTAGTTCATGCGCCGAGGGACGCCTTTGCCATCCGGACGGAGAGGAGCCGCCATGATCACGCTGTACACTTGGTCGACGCCGAATGGGCGCAAGATCCCGATCATGCTGGAGGAGTGCGGCCTGCCCTACACGGTCGTGCCGGTGAACATCGGCAGGGACTAGCAGTTCGCCCCCGACTTCCTGAAGGTCTCGCCCAACAACAAGATCCCGGCCATCGTGGACGACGAGGCGGAGGGGGGGCCGCTCTCGGTGTTCGAGAGCGGTGCGATCCTGACCTACCTCGCTGAGAGGACCGGCCGCTTCCTCGCGCCCACCGGTCCCGCCCGCTACAAGGCGCTGGAGTGGCTGCACTGGCAGATTGGCGGCCTCGGCCCGATGCTGGGGCAACTCGGCTTCTTCGCGGTGCGCTCAGACGAGAAGGCGCCGCTGGCCATCAAGCGGTTCACCGACGAGGCCGACCGGCTGCTGCGTGTGATGGACAAGCGCCTCGGCGAGGGGGCCTACCTCGCGGGCGCGGACTACTCCATCGCCGACATCGCCTGCTACGCTTGGACCCTCGCGGCGACGTCGTTCCTGAAGGAGCCGCTCAGGGACACGCTCGGCTCAGTGTCGAACGTACACGCTTGGCTCGAGCGGGTCGGCGAGCGCCCGGCGGTCAAGCGCGGCATGGAGGTTCCGAGGACCTGACACCTTTTTTAGCGCGGGACCATTCCCCGAATGACGACCAACTCAGGAGGACGACGCTGAAGACGGAGTTGTCGGCCTCCGAGGCCCGGCGCATCGCGCTCGCCGCCCAAGGCTTTGCTGCGCGGCGTGACGCAGGGAGCGTTGATGCCACCCGCCTGCGCAAGGGGATCGACCGACTGGGTCTCCTGCAGATCGACAGCGTGAGCGTGCTGGTGCGAGCCCACTACCTGCCGCTGTTCTCGCGCCTGGGCGCCTACGACCGCGCCCTCCTCGATGCCGCCGCGGCCGCCAGGCCGAAGCGGTTCTTCGAATACTGGGGCCATGAGGCATCGCTCCTGCCCATCGACTGTCAGCCCCTGCTGCGCTGGCGCATGGACCGTGCCCGTCGCGGCCAGGGCGTCTGGCGACAGCTCGAACCATTCGCTGGCGAGAGACGCGCCGAGGCCGACGCGCTGCTCGCGCGCATCGAGCGTGAGGGACCGATCGCCGCCTCCGACGTCGCCGGTACCAAGCCTGCCCAGGGCATGTGGATGTGGAGCGGCGCCAAGCACGCGTTGGAATGGCTGTTCTGGGCGGGGCTGGTCGCCTCGACCCATCGTCGCGGCAGCTTCGAGCGGGTGTACGACCTGCCCGAGCGGGTGCTGCCCCGCGCCGTCCTGCAGCGCCCGACGCCCAATGAGGTGGACGCCCGACGCGAGCTCATCGCGCGCGCGGCGCGGGCGATGGGCGTTGCGACGGCGCATGACCTGCGCGACTACTACCGCATCGGCCCCGCGGACGCCCGGCTCCCCATCGAACAGCTGGTCGATCAGGGTACGCTCGTCCCCGTTCGCGTGCAGGGCTGGTCGCACCAGGCTTACCTGCACCAGGATGCCCGACCGGGGCGCGCCCTCGAAGGCGCGGCGCTCCTGTCGCCGTTCGACCCGCTGGTCTGGCATCGTCCCCGTACCGAGCGGCTGTTCGGGTTCCGCTACCGGCTCGAGATCTACACGCCCGCCCATAAGCGCGAGCACGGCTACTACGTGCTCCCGTTCCTTCTGGACGGCGCGCTCGTCGCCCGCGTGGACCTGAAGGCGGACCGCAAGCGAGGCGCGTTGATCGTCCAGCGCGCGCATGTCGAGCCGGGCGCGCCGGCGGACACGGCGGAACGGTTGATGCTGGAACTCCGCGCGATGGCGGTCTGGCTCGGGTTGTCGAGCCTCGCCATCGCGCCTGACGCGGCGGTGGATGGATTGGCGCCGATCCTCGCCATCACGGTCGAAGAGGGGGGGCTGAGCGGGGCTGAGATGCCGAGCAACGCGGCGAAGCGCGACCCAGCCGCGTCGAGCGTAGACCGCCTCCCCGACGAAAGCGGGCAGGTGCCAGACGAGGGCAGCCGCGCGCCAGGCGCCGCCCAGGCCGGATAGTCCCAGCACGATGCCGAAATAGGAGGCCGGCGTGTTCGCGGCGATGTCCCTGAGGCGCTGCGCGAGGTGGAGGCGTGGGCCGCCGACGAGAGAGACCGTGTTCATGACCGTCCTCCTGTGAGGTCGAATGAGGGGCCGGACCGGATGGGCGTGGGCAATCGGCCCGGCCTGTCGGAAGCGGCGGTGCCGTCCTCCGCCACACCATGGAAGAGCGTCAGACGAGCCTCGGGCTGATCGCCTCGGCGACCATGATCGTGGTCACGTTGGTCGGCGCGGAGACGATGTCGGGCATGATCGAGGCGTCGACCACATTCAGGCCCACCACCCCGCGGACCGCCCCGCTCCCGTCGACCACGGCCCGGGGGTCGTCCGGGCCGCCCATCGGGACGGACGAGGTCGGATGGGCGTAGCCGTCGACCGCCAAGACCACGGCGCGCCGCAGCGCATCGTCGTCACGAACGTCGGGACCGGGAAACATCTCGGCCTCGACCACGTCGCCGAACGGAGCCGTCCGGCCGATGCGCCGCGACAGGCGCACGGCTTCCATCATGCGCCGCAGATCGCTCGGGTCCTCGAAGAAGTTGTAGCGGATGAGCGGCATGGCCCGCGGGTCGCGGCTCGCCAGCCTGACGGAGCCGACGGACTTCGGCAGCGTGACCGAGCAGGCCAGGACGATGGCGCCCCCGGTCGGGCTCTGCGCCGGGTCGAAGATGTGCGTCCCCGAGACGTGGAGGTCGAGCTCGTCCGCAGCGGCCTCGCTCGACCGCGTCCAGATGATCGCGCCCGCCACCGGATCCATCGACCGCGCCTCCCGCTTCAGCGCGTAGACGTTGTAGTAGAACGGGTGCTCCTTGAGCCGCTCTCCGACCGGGGCGTCCTGCAGCACGGGGATGTCGAGGTCGCGCAGGTGCGCCGCCGGCCCGATGCCCGACCGCATCAGGATGGCGGGGCTGCCGAACGCCCCGGCCGAGAGGATCACCCGTCCGGCCTCGACCATCTCGCCGCCCGCCAGCCGAAGGCCCCGCGCCCGCCGGCCGTCGAACAGCACGGCGTCGACTTCCGCGCCCCCGACGATCGCGAGGTTCGTTCGGGCGCGGACCTCCTCCGTGAGATAGGCCATGCCCGTGTTGATGCGCCGGCCGTCGACCACGTTCAGCGGATAGGGTGAGACGCCGTCCTGCTCGGCGCCGTTGAAGTCCGTGATGCGGGACAGGCCGGCCGCCTCAGACGCCAGCACGAAGGCCCGCATGGAGGGGGTGATCTCCTCCATGCTCCGCTGGCGGATCGGGAGGGGGCCGGAACGCCCGCGCCAGGCATCGTCACCGGTCGGGGTGTTTTCCAGCGCCTTGAAGATCGGGAACACCTCGTCCCACGACCAGCCGTCGAGACCACGCGCGCTCCAGCGGGCGAAATCGGACGCCCGCGCCCGCATGGCGACCGCCGCGTTCACGCCGGAGCTGCCGCCGAGCACCTTGCCGCGGATCGCGCGCACGTCGTGACCGAGGCCGAGATGGTCCTGGGTGCGGTAGCCCCAGTCGTGCATCGCGTCGCCGCCGACCCGGTTCGCGTTCGCGATGACGTCCGGATAGGCGTCCGGGGCGTAGGCCGGTCCGGCCTCCAGCAGAAGGACCGTCCGGTTCGGGTTCTCGCTGAGCCGGCGTGCGAGCACGGCACCCGCGGAGCCCCCGCCGGCAATGACGACGTCGAAGGCCTTGGCCGGAATGGCGGTATGGGTGGGCATGGCGGACATGTCCTCTTCGAGAGCGGCGATGGTCAGGACGCGAAGGCGCGGCGCAGGAAGGCGGCGGCCCGGTCGAGGGCGCGGCGGCTGCTGTCGAGGTGGGCGACGTCGAACTGGAAGACGTGATGCAGGCCGTCCCAGACCTCCAGGCGAACCGGGACGCCGGCCTCGGTCGCGCGGGCGGCGTAGCGCGTCGCGTCGTCGAGCAGGCGCTCGTCTGTGCCGACCTGGATCAGCAGCGGGGGCAGTCCGCGCAGGTCGCCGAAGAGCGGCGAGGCCAGCGGGTCCCCGACATCGAGCGCGCCGGCATATATGCGCGAGCAGTCCTGAAGGTATTCGCGGCCGATGAGCGGGTCCTGCACCGCGGGATCGCTCATGGACGGTCCCGACAGCGTCAGGTCGGTCCAGGGCGAGAAGACGACGCCGGCGACCGGCGCCGGACCATCCGCGCGTCGGGCGAGGTTCGCCAGGGTGACGAGGCTCAAGCCGCCCCCGGCCGAATCCCCGACGACGGCGATGCGGTCGTAGCCTTGGCCGACAAGCCAATCCCAGGCAGCCAGTGCCGCGTTCGGGGCGGCGGGCAGCGTCATCTCCGGGGCCAGCGGGTAGTCGATGGCGAGGGCGGCGATGCGGGCCCGTCCTGCGACTTGGCTGACGAAGCCGCGATAGGCCGCCGCGGTGCCCTGCACGTAGCCGCCGCCGTGCAGGAAGAGGATGGCCCGGCCGGCCCCGGCCTCCTTCGGGCGCACCCACCAGCCGTGGACGTCGGCCTCGTCCACGGGGTCGAACGTCACCCCGTCCGCGAGCGGGCTTCCGGACACGAAGGTGTCATAGACGGCCCGGGGTTCTCCCGTCGCCGCGCCCCAGAAGCGGGCGAACAACTCCCGGAGGGCCACCGCGCGCCGCCGCTCGTCCGGGGACAGCGGGATGCTGCTCGTCCCGCGCAGAACAACTTCATCGTCGATGTCTTGGCTCATCTCAGGGTTCCGTTGTCGCGCCGGCCGAGCCATCGGCAGGCATGGCTGCGCCGTCCGCGCGTCGCTCGGCGACGCGCGGGGTTCGTGCATCGCTGATCGGACCTCAGGCCGGGATGCGGCCGAACTCGCCCCGGGCGTAGCCGGCGAGCGTGCGCTCGACGTCGGCCACCGTGGACATGACCAGCGGACCGCGCTTGACGAAGGGCTCGCGGATCGGCCGTCCGGCCATCAGCACGAAGTGCGAGGCTTCGGCCGCGCCGAGGATGAGCTCGGCGTCGGAACCGGCGCCGACCGCCAGTGCGCTGCCCTCCGGCAGGAGGCGTTCCTCCTCGCGGCAGCGGACGGACACGCATCCCGACACGGCGTAGATCCAAGCCTGCCGACCCTCGGGCAGGGCGTGGGCGAAGGCGCCGCCCGGCTGCAGGAAGCCGTCCAGCAGCGTCATCTCCTCCGGCGTGCCGCCCGTGCCGACGAGGTCGCCGCTCCGACCCAGGACGACGCGGACCCGATGACCGCGGCCTTCGAGGACCGGGATGTCGGCCGCGCGGACATGCAGTGCCCGCGCCGGCTCTGCCTTGAGACGGGCGGGCAGGTTGACGAAGACCTGCAGGGCGTGGACCCGCGCCCCTTCGGCCGGCCACTCCTCGTGCGCGGCGCCGGACGCCGCCGCGAGCCAGTAGAGGTCGCCGGGCTTGAGGGCGACGTCGCGGCCCAGCGTGTCCCGGTTGAGGAAGTCGCCGGTCGCGTCCTCGAACATGACGGTCACGGCCGAGATGCCGGCGTGGAGGTGCGGATCGAAGGTCGGCCCCGTCATCACGAAGTGGTCGACCATCAGGAGCGGGTCCATGCGCCCGTCAAAGGCGTCCTCGGAGAAGTGCGTCGCAGAGAAGTTCGAGCCGATGCGGTGCAGCTTTCCGAAGATGGTCTCGCCGAGCATCGGATGGAGCGTGTCCGCTGCTTGTATGGTTTGGAGAGCTGTCATGTCCTGCCTCGCCGCGTTGATGCGCCGATGTAGCGGCGACCGACACCGGCCGAGAAGGCGGGCATTTTCGGACCTATCGTCCGATCGTTTGGACGCTGAAGTGCAGCGCGACCCTGAAGGCTTGTCGCCGATGCGGCTCGGTCCAAGCGCGTCGCAGCCGTTGGATGAACCGCGCCGGAGCCGGGGGCCTAGCCGTCTAGAGCAGCACGGCCTTCGGGAATTCCACCGCGAGATGGTCGAGGAAGGCCCGTACGGACGGCAGGAGGCCTTGGCGGTAGGGGATAAGGGCCGTCAGGGTCGAGTCGCCCGCGACCCACTCGGGCAGGACGCGCCGCAGGGCACCCGACCGGACGGCCTGACGGCAGATGTAGCTCGGCAGGGCGACCAGGCCGATGCCGCGGATGGCGGCATGCTGCAGCCCGACCATGTCGTCGCCCATCAGCCTCGGGCTCAGCGGCAGCACTACCTCGTCGCCTGCGCGGCTCGCGTGCCGTAGCCGCCAGACCGGCGCCACACCGGTCCGCATCATGAACAGCGAGGGATGGTCCCGAAGGTCGTCAGGGGTCTCCGGCGTGCCGTTCCCGTCGAGGTAGGCCGATCCGGCGAACAGGAACCAGGGCGCTGGCGCCAGGGTACGCTGGACGAGGTTCGAGTCCGGCAGTGGATCCGTATGGGCCCGCACAGCGAGGTCGAAGTTCTCGCCGACGATGTCGACGGTGCGGTCCGCACCATGGGCCACGACGTTCACCTTCGGGTAGCGGACCAGGAAATCCGCGATGATGTCCGCCAGGGCGAACTGCATGGTCGCGACGCCGGCGGTGCATCGCACCGTGCCTGTCGGCTCCGTCAGGCGCTGGCGGATCGTCGTCTCCGCCTGTTCGGCCTCGCGGAGCATCGCCACCGCATGGCGGTAAAAGTCCTCGCCGGCATCCGTCATGCCGAACCGGCGCGAGGTGCGGTTCAGCAATCGGACGCCGAGGGCGCTCTCCAGTTGCTGGAGGCGGTGGCTCAAGGTGGATTTCGGCACGCGCAGCGTCCGGCCGGCGGCCGTGAAGCCGCCTCGGTCGACCACCTGCACGAAGTAGAAGAAGTCGTTCAGGTCGAGCACGCCATCTCCCCATCGTCCAAACCGCTGGACGCTGGGTTCGGATTGTCGCGGCTTCTGGTCCGCCGGTCCAGCCGATACCTCTTGCCCGTCGCCGGCCCCCGGGGGGCCTTGAACAGGAGGACACGATGACCGCTCGCGCCTACGAACCGCTCACCGCCGAGAATGCCGCCCTCATCCTCGTCGACCATCAGGTCGGCCTGATGACGGGCGTGCGGGACTACTCCACGGGCGAGCTCAAGCACAACGTGGTCGCCCTGGCGAAGGCCGCCAGGGCGCTGGGGCTCCCCATCGTGGTCACCACGACGGCGCGCGACAGCATGTGGGGACCGACCTTCCCCGAGTTGGTGGAGGCGCTGCCTGGCGTCGAGATCATCGATCGCTCCTCGGTGAACGCCTACGACGACCCGCGCGTCGCCCGGGCCATCGAGGCTACGGGCCGCACAAAGCTGATCTTCGCCGGCATCTCGCTGGAGGTCTGCGCGGCCTTCCCGGCGATGACGGCCGTGGCCCGCGGCCTCGACGCCTACGTGGCGGTCGACGCCTCCGGGACCTTCAGCGAGACCAAGCGCCAAGCGGGCCTTCTCCGTATGGCGCAGGCGGGCGTGGTCCTGTCCGACTACGCGACGCTGATGGTCGAGATCCTGAAGGACAACGGCCGTCCCGAGGCCGGCCCGGTCTACGGGGCTTTGGACATGCCCTGGGCGACCTTGGTCGGCCAGGTCGCTGCCTCCTTCGGCAAGTGAGCCTGAACCGCCTCGGCTCTACCCATCGCCCATCACCAGGCCGACCGCTCCCGTCGGGGGCAGGACCGGGCCCTTCGCCACTGCAAACACCGGAGTTCATCATGCCATCGCTTCAGGGAAAGCGCGCGTTCGTCACCGGCGCGAGCCGCGGCATCGGGGCGGCCATAGCCCGGCGCTTCGCGGCGGAGGGCGCCGCGGTCGCGGTCGGGTACGAGCGCTCGGCCGACGCCGCCCAGGCCATCGCTGCGGAGATCAAGGCGGCCGGCGGCCGTGCCGTGGCCATCCGGATGGACGCCGCGGACCCGGCCTCGATTAAGCAGGCCGTGGACCGGGCGGCGTCCGAGCTGGGCGGCCTCGACATCCTCATCAACAACGCCGGGATCATCCGCTACGGCTCGGCCGGGGCGATCACGCTCGACGACATCGATGCGGTGCTCGCCGTGAACGTGCGCGCGGTCATCCTGGCAACGCAAGCGGCGCTGTCGCACATGTCCGAGGGCGGCCGAATCATCACGACCGGCAGCAACCTCGCCGACCGCGTCCCCGAGGCCGGGATGGCGCTCTATTCCGCCAGCAAATCCGCGCTGGTCGCCCTGACCAAGGGCTTCGCCCGCGATCTCGGTCCGCGCGGTATCACCGTCAACCTGGTGCATCCGGGCTCAACCAACACCGACATGAACCCCGCCGACGGCCCCCACGCTGAAGCGCAGCGGCAGCGGATGGCGATTAAGGAGTACGGCCAGGCCGAGGACGTGGCCGCGCTCTACGCCTTCCTCGCGAGCCCGGAAGCGCGTTCGGTGAACGGCACAGGGTTCACCGTCGATGGCGGCGCGAACGCTTGACCGTCGAGGGCCCTCTGTGTCCTTGCGGAAGCTGTCCGTAACCATGTCCGGTCGGCCAGCATGCGCACCGCGCGATCCCTACGAGGGTCTGCCCGGAATAGGCGTGGCGCCGATATGCAAGTTCGCGCGCCGGCGACCGGTTCCGGCACCCGGTGCCAGGAAGGCAGCCATCAGGTTAGGGATTCGCCAGTTGGGCTCTTGGTGAGGGCGTAGAGATTGCACATGGCTGGGACGATAGCCGAACCGATCGGACGAGCGCGGCTCGGAATTCTTCGACCTGCCGGCGCAGCGCAGGCACAAACCTTAATGCGGATTATCGCCGCTCATTACTGGATCAGCAGGCTTTGATCGGAGGGAGGTGGTAAGCGGTTCAACAGTTGAGTGCAAAATGGCAGGACTGCGGCATCTGCCGATAGTCGCGTTCAGACGAGTGAAGGACTGCTCTGAGATCCAGGCCGAGCTAAGCCATCGCGAGGTCCAGAGAGGGTTGCCGTATAGCTTGCTCCTGAAAGTCGCTCCCTTGTTCGCAAGAGCGACTCTTCCGAGGGTTTGATCGCGCGCCCAGACTCCAGACAATGCAGAACAAAACACGAATTCGCACTATCATTATTCTTTTATTCTGCAGCCGGCGTAGAAATTCAATATGCCGATTGCGGCCATCAGGCCGCCAAAACTATACGATGCAACTGCTTTTCCGTCAGTTGCGAAGAAATCAATAAAAGGGACCGCAATGTAGATCAGACCTGTCACATAAATTGCAGCGCGCCAGGAAAATTTTCTCTGAAAAACCAATGAAAGGAGCGAGAACAGAAACCAGGCGCCGAAGAAGGTCCGCACCTCGAAGGCTGCGCGATCGGCAAGGCCGAGCGGAAGCAAACGGTTGGCCAGGAAAAAGGCCGCAATCGCAAAGGGAAGGCCGACGATGACGCCGATATTGAGACTGCGAACGATCTGTACGGTCCTAGAGGGTCTTTGGTCTCGCGACGGTGCTCGCGCTTTCGTCCAGAGGATCAAACCCGATGCGATCATTGCTGCTCCCATGAGCCCACACAAGGCATAGAGCAGTCGCAAGAGGGGGGCTGCGAAATCAGCGGTATGCAGTCCGTTCAGAACGAAATAGGCCAGTGCTGCAGGCTGCGGATTGACTGACTCTGCGATCACCGCGCCGCTCACGCCATCGAAGGCGATCTGCGGATGGCGATGCGCCAGCCCACGCGGTTGTTCCATGAGGATCGTGACCGTGGCGTTGGCGTCCTGCGGCTTATCGATGACGAGATGCTCGGGCTTCGAACCCGCGCGCTGACTGGCAACCACGATCATCGGAGCGATCGGAGCGAGATTGGCTGGGCGCCCCGTAGGAGGCCGCGGCGGCATCGCGGTGAGACCGAGATCGAAGGCAAAGCGTGGCACGTCTCCGCGATAGGCCGCGACCACGCCCCAGGGCATCAGGGTCAGGGAGAGAAGCACGAGCCCGCTATAGGTGATGACGAGGTGGTAGGGCAGCGCCAGGACACCGACGACGTTGTGCGCATCGAGCCACGCCCGGCGCCCGCCCTTGCGAGGCCGAAAGGTGAAGAAGTCCGCGAAGATCCGGCGATGGGTGATGATGCCGCTGATGAGCGCAACGAGCAGGATCGTCGTGGCGATGCCGACGATCCAGCGTCCCCAGAGCGGCGGCATGTGCAGTTCGTAGTGGAAGCGGTAGAGGAACTCGCCTCCCAACGTGTCGCGCACCGGTATCGGGCTGCCGGTCGCGGAGTCGAGGATCAGGCTCTCGCGTGTCCCGTTCCGACCGCGCCACTGAAGACCGATCGTGCCGTCCGAGGCCTGGGGTAACCGGACGAACCATTGCTTGGCCTCCGGCGCGTACAGGCGCAATCCCGCAACCGCCAGGTCGGCGGCATGGCCCGGATCGGTTCGGGCCTGGGCCTGGATTTCGGGACGCATCCACTGGGAAATCTCGGCCTTGTAGTAGCTCGCAGCGCCGGTGACGAAGACGGCATACATCAGCCAGCCGACCACGAGGCCGGACCATGTATGCAGCCACGCCATCGACTGTCGGAAGCTGCGTCCCATTCTCTCGGCATCCATCCTGACTCGCTTCGGCCGGAAGCCGGAGCCGAGAAAGAAGACGCGTGGCCTGCTCGGATAACCACCGGCCTTCGCATCTCTGTGGCCGACATGTGACATCCCTCATCAAAGAGCCCGCAGACCCTACCGGGATCGCCGGGTGGGGATCGGGCGGCTTTCAGCAACGGGCTCAGCAGCATGGTCGTCGAGTGGGTGCTTGAGCGGCCGGAGGCGGCGCCGAAGTTTAAAATCGATCTAAGTTATTGATGTTGAATGTAAACCTGCGATCTGCGCCTCTCTGCCGTCTTGATTGCCGGGAGAGCGCCGTCATGTCCGCATCGTGCGCATGGGCCGAAAATCGCGCGTCGGCGGACGATGCCGAGCGTTCCTTGGACCAGCTTCTGCGTCGCTATTACGGCGAACTGAATGCGTTGGCCTTTGCCCGGTTGCGCAACCGCGATGCCGCCGCCGATCTGGTGCAGGATGCGATCGTCCGCTTCCTCGCGTCCTGCAGGAACGGAGGTCATGGTCAGGGCGGGGTCGAAAGCCCCCGCTACTTCCTCCGGGCGATCGTCGCCAATTTGGCCATCGACGTCGCGCGGCAGAATCGACGGCGTGGCCCGCCGGTTTCTCTCGACGATGCGCTGCACATCGCCGATCCGGCGCCGCTCGCCGATCGTGCGGTCACCGCGCGGCAGGAATATGCGCTGCTGAGGGCGGCCCTGGACGATATGCCCGCGCGCTGGCGGCAGGCGCTTCTGCTCAATCGCATCGAGGGGTGGAGCCACGCGCGCATCGGGAAGCATCTCGGCATTTCCTCGACCATGGTGGGCAAAGACATTCTCGCCGCGCTCCGGCGCTGTCTCGCAGCGCTTGCGCGGGCCGGCTGACGCCGGCCGCGTGCGGCGATCATCGGTTGGTGGTGTTCGCAGCCGCGGCCCGGTCGTCTACTGCCTGTGACGACGCCCCAGCACCGGCCTCCCCATGACATCGCCCGCATCGGACGACGCTGCCGAACCCGATGACACCCTCGATCCCCTCACGGAGCAGGCCCTCGAATGGCAGGTGCGCCTGAATTCGGGTGAGGACCGTGCGGCGGTCGAGCGGGCTTTCGAGCTTTGGAAGAACGCCGATCCGTCCCATCGCCAAGCCGCTGACCGGGCCGCCGAACTCTGGCGTCTGCTCGGGGGGGCCCTTCCTAGGCGCGTGCGCGGGCCACCGAAGACCGTAATCGTCTTCCTGATCTGCGGCCTTGCCGCCGGAGGGTTCTTTGCAGGCGGAGCCTTCGGGCCGCCTCGTTCCTGGCTTGCCGACGCGCGCACCGCGGTCGGCGAGCGGCGAGATATGGTGCTGCCCGACGGCACGCGGGTCGATCTCGACGGTGGTACGAGCTTCGACATCGCCTTCACGGCCGATCGGCGGCAGTTGCGACTGTACACGGGCCGAATTCACGTCGCCGTGCAGCCGGACAAGGCGCGTCCCTTCGAGGTCGTCGCGGACGGCGGCAGTGCGCGCGCCCTCGGCACGGCCTTCGACGTCGGCATCGACGGCGTACGCACCAGCGTCCTCGTCACGGAGAACGTCGTCCGCGTGCGGGCCGTGGCGGAGCAGGACGCGGAGGCCGTCGATCTGTTCGCCGGCCAGGAGGTGAGCTACGCGGATCAGAAGATCGGTGCGATCCGGCAGGCCGATCCGCGTGCACGGACCGCATGGCGGCAAGGGCGGCTCGTATTCGATGGCCAGCCCCTCGGGGAAGTTGCAGCAGTCCTGAGCCGCTATCGCCGCGGCCGCATCCTCGTGACGGACCGCAGCCTGGAGGCACTGCGCCTCACCGGTACCTTCTCAACGGCGGACAGCGATCGGATGCTCGACGCGATCGAGACCGCCTTGCCGGTCCGTATTCTCCGGCTGCCGCTCCTCACGCTGATCCGCCCGGACACGACCCGCATCGGGAAGACGGGAGCAGGGCGATCCAGTCCGTGACCCTCGGAAGCCCCGTTCAACACGGCGGGCGATCCTCGTCGAGAGACGGCTTCCTGCGCAATGTCGAGAAAATGCGACCCGTCCGGTGGGCATTCGGACCGAGCCGTCGTCCTGCATGAAAGGACCGATCACACGCCGGTCCCTCCACCAGACCATCGTGCACGAAGCCCCGGCATCATGACTCCTCGGCAGCAGCCTCGCCCTGTCTCCCGCCCGTACGCGTCCTGGCCCCTCGCGATCCTGCTCCTCACCGGCGCGGCCGAAGCCGAACCGGTCCGCATTCCGCAGCTCAACACAGCGGAAGCGGGGCGAGCGGCGATCTGGTTCGACATACCCGCCGGCACGCTCTCTGCCGCGCTCCCGGTTTGGGAGAGCGTCACGGGCCTCAGGCTCGTGGCCGCCACGGAGGCACTGACGGCTCCCCGGACGCAAGGGGTCCACGGGCTCTACGGGCCCGAGGCGGCCCTCGCCCAGATCCTCGCTGGGACGAGCCTCGTTCACCGATTCACGGATGCGGAGACGGTCGCGGTCTACCGGGCGGACTGGAGCGCCGCCCCGGGTGCCGGGGCAGGAGAAGTCGTTCTGGACCAGCTTTCCGTCGAGGGCGAAGCATTGGGTGAGCGCGCCAACGGCCCGGTGCGTGGCTACGTGGCGCGGGTCAGCGCCTCGGGCACGAAGACCGACACACCCGTCATCGAGACTCCCCAGACAGTGAATGTCGTCGGCGCCCGCCAGATCCAGGACGAAGGTGCGACGTCGCTCGCTCAGGCGCTCGCCTACACGCCAGGCATCGCCAGCCAAGCCGTCGGCGGCTTCGCCAGAACCTCCGACGGCTTCACAATCCGCGGCTTTCCCGTGGAAACAGGCAATCAGGGCCTGTTGCGCGACGGGCTGAAACTTCAATCCGGCGTCTATGATGGAACGCAGGAGCCCTACGGGCTGGAGCGCCTCGAGGTGCTCAAGGGTGCCGCCTCGATCCTGTACGGTCAGCTCTCTCCAGGCGGCATCGTTAACGCCGTGAGCAAACACCCGCTGCAGACGGCCTACAATGAGTTCAACGTCACCCTCGGACAATACAATCGGAAGGAGGTGTCGGGCGACTTCACCGGTCCGCTCACGCCTGACGGCGAATGGTCCTACCGGTTGACCGGTCTGTTCCGCGATAGCGACAGTTATCTCGCCTTCACACCGGACGACAAGCGCTACATTGCCCCTGCAATTACTTGGCGCCCTTCGAGCGCCACCTCCGTGACACTGCTCGGCTACTATCAGGAGATCCACACGCGTTTTCAGCCGCCACTCTCGGCGGTGGGTGTGCTGATTCCGAACGGATCCCTCCCGCGTTTTGCCGTGAACCGCTTCTACGGCGAGCCGAGCTTCGACCGCTTCGATGCCCGGTCCGGAGCGATCGGCTACCAAGTGGATCATGCCTTTTCGGATAGCGTGCGACTGCGTCACGCTCTGCGCTACTATCAGTCCGGCGTCGATTGGGACTACATTCTGCCGACCTCGCTCCTGGCCAATCGGCAGGTCGCCGCGCGCGGTGTCAGTCTGCGCAACGAGAACGCCACGGGTATCGCCTCCGATACCTCTCTGGAAATGAAGTTCGTTCTCGGTGAGACAAGCCATACTCTGCTAGCCGGCATCGATTACTACCGCAGCTTTCTCAATTCTGAGCGTTTCTCTGGCACGGCAAGCAACCTGAATGTCTACGCGCCTGTCTACGGTGTCGGCAGTCCGGTCATCAACTACGCGCGCAACAACGGCTCGAAGAGCACGCTTGACCAAGTCGGCCTCTACGTTCAAGACCAGGTCAAGTTCGATCGCTTCATGCTCCTCCTCGGCGGTCGGCAGGACTTCGCCAGCACGCAGGTGCTGACCTACCGCACCGCCACCCAGCTCGCGCAGAACGACAGTGCCTTCAGCGGTCGTCTCGGACTGCTCTACCTCGCAGATTACGGGCTGGCGCCCTACGTTTCTTACAGCCAGTCTTTCCAAACCTTCGCGCTCACGGATCGGAACGGTAATCCATTTCAACCGACGACCGGTGATCAGTACGAGGGTGGGTTGCGCTGGGACATTCCAGGGGCCAACACTCTCGTCAGTGCGGCCGTCTATCAGATCAATCAGCAGAACGCGCTGGTGGCCGACCCCGCCAACCCCACTTTCAGCATCCAGACGGGGCGTGTCCGCTCGCAAGGCTTCGAAACGGAGGTGCGGACGAATTTCGGACCGCTCCAAGCGGTGGCATCCTATTCCTATACAGATGCGCGACAGGTGCGCACTACGGATCCGGCGGCCCTGAACCAACGTCTTGATCTCGTCCCCTATCATCAGGCGGCAGTGTTCGGCACCTACGACATGGGCCTGTTCGGTATTCCTGGCCTGCGACTCGGTGGCGGCGTGCGCTACATTGGCAGCTCCAACATTTCGGGTGGTGTGACCTTCGACACCCGCGCAGCTACCCTGTTCGACCTTGTGGGTACTTACGATCTCGGTGCTGCAGACCCTGAGCTGAAGGGCTGGCGCGCCCAGCTAAACCTTCGAAATATCCTCGACCATGCCTATGTCACTTGCGCAACCGCCAATGGCTGCCGCTACAGTGAACCGATGAATGTCTTCGGTACGGTCTCCTATCGCTGGTAGTTCCCGCTGCAACGCCAGAACGGCTGCTTGCAGAGCCGGTCTTTCGACATCAGCGGCCCGAATGTCCGCACGGGGCGGTAAGCGGCGGTTCGGCGCGTGCCCGCCGAATGTCAGCAAATGAACCGAACACGGTCGTCCGCGTTGACTGCAACCAAGCGGTGCCGAGCGGCTATCGCCCCTGAGTCCTGACAGGTCATGCCCGAAGTTATGCCTACTGCCTTCGCGGCCACCGCCGGTCTCCATCCGCGCGACCTTGGCTCGGTCCACGATTCCGTTCTGCACGGGGTCGCGGGTGGGCTGGCCGAACTGTTTCCCCCCATCCACAATTCCCAGCAGCCTGAGGTTGAGGTGGCGAGCGAGGCAGCCAGAGAAAACAACGAGTTGGCCGCTTAAAACTGACATATGGCGCAGCGCCTTGTCCCGAATCGCGTCTGTGGCTCCTGCACAGCGTGCTGCCAGACTTTTGCGGTTCAGGCTCTTGCCAAACCGGCAGGCGTCGAGTGCGAACACAACACAGGCGTGTCCTGTGGCATCCACCGCGTTCGACCGGGAGCTTGCGCCAAATGGTTCTGTCTTTGGCGCAAGATCGGTGCGCTGCCAGACGAACTAAGGCCTGACCGGTCAGGCGTGATTTTGTCCCTTGAGACTGCGCCGACAGCCGACGATCCCTTCCTGCGCGCCCGTATCGTGTGCCGTGCGGTTCAAAGCCCTGACGATCTTGATCGGTGGGAGGCTGTCGAGGCCGTCGCCATGTTCGTGCGCGACGGCTCGCTTCCGGTGTGGACCGCGTTCGGCGAAAAGGCAGCCCTGATCTACCCGCAACCGGCGCACGCGGATCAGCTGCGGAGCTTTATCACCGGTGACGAGCCACACGCGCTGCGCGCTGAATCCCACGAGCAAGAGGCCGCCGCCTGGCGGCGCAGGCTCGGCTACGCGCTCGCGGGAGCAAATTGTTCGGGAGACGGCAGGCCCCCAGATCGGGTAGAGCGCACATCCAGCAAGGGAGAGACGCCTATGGCAACCGGTACGGTAAAGTGGTTCAACGGAACGAAGGGCTTCGGCTTCATCCAGCCCGACGACGGCGGCCAGGACGTGTTCGTGCATATCTCTGCGGTCGAGAAGGCCGGCCTTCGCGACCTCGCCGACGGCCAGAAGATCTCGTATGAGGTGGTGGTCGACCAACGCCGCGGCAAAGCCTCGGCCGAGAACCTCAAGGTCGGCTAGACGATCGTTCGTGCCGGCAGCCGAGGACGCCGCCGGCACGCGCACACGACGAACGATCCCACTGCATCATCCTGTGCCTTGGGCAGCATAGCAGAGGCCCAACATGGCAGGATCCAATTCGACCGGTCGCTCGGCGACCCTCTCGATGGCCGACTTCAACGAGCGCGCGAAGCGCGCCGTGGCCAAGATGCCGACGATCGAAAAGCCTCCCGAGAAGCGCCGCAACGCACCGCGGCCGAACAAGCCGCCGGTCGCTGCCAAGCCTGATGGCGAAGGTGCGAACGAGTAGATTAGCCCCTCGCCTTCCGACAGAGGGAGTGGCGGAAGCGCTTCGCGATGCTCACGCGATGACGAGGCCGTATCAGCTCGGCCTGGACGGAGGCGCCCGGTGAATGGGGGCGTAGGCCTGTGAGCTCACAGCCTTCCGTCTACCGTGTGGGCGACCTCGACTTTCGTCGAGACGCAGGGTTTTGGCTGCCACCTCGTGATATCGGCCGGAGACCCCGCGATGAAGCGTCCCCGCACCACCGGCCACTTGGCCGAACCGCGGCCCCCGCGTGCAGCCCCTGCTGCCGAGCCTGAGCAGAGCGCAGCAGTCGATGCAGCCGTGACGGCACTTCTCTCGCTCGTCGCGGCCGTCGAGACGCAGCCCGCGGGGCCGGCCACGAAGGCCTACCGGGCGGCGATCCGTCGGAAGGGCGAGGAGGCTGTCGCGTCGTGCGGGAGCGAAGTGCTGAAGGCGGTGTTGCGCCGGGTGTGCGACGCCGCCCCGGACCGCGCCGACCGCCGCGGGCGGATCCTGACCGAGGCATGGACGGGCCTGATCGACGTCCGGCCATGACCAGCCATCGACACGTTGCTTCCCGGCCCGGCGGCCCGTTCGAAAGCCGTCCCACCACTCGCAGGTCTCGCTTCTGACTATGCTCACCAGACAGGATCATCGACCATCGTGACCGGAGCGACCCCGAACTCGCCCGCGACGTCCAGGCTCGCCGACGCAGCATCGCCACCCGATCAGGCGCAGCTCGCACGGGACGTGGCTCGGCACTGCGCCGCATTCCGCGAGCCGATTCCCAAGCTGGCTGTGCGGCAAGTCGCCGACACCCTGCTGCCGTACCTGATGCTGTGCGCGCTGATGCTCGGCATGGCGACGAACGGCTACGCGCTGCTGACCCTACCGCTCGCCGTGCCGGCGGGCGGGCTCCTGGTCCGGCTCTTCATCATCCAGCACGATTGCGGACACGGCTCGTTCCTGCCCTCACGTCGCGGCAACGACTGGCTCGGCCGCGCCTTGAGCCTTCTGACGGTGACGCCCTACGACAGCTGGAAGCGGGCCCACGCCCTGCATCATGCCTCCACCGGCGATCTCAGCCGCCGCGGCACCGGGGATATCCACACGCTGACCGTGCGCGAGTACCTCGCTCTGCCGCGTCGAAGCCGGCTCCGCTACCGCCTCTACCGCAACCCGCTTATCCTGATCGTGCTCGGTTCACCGCTCAACTTCCTCCTGCTGCAGCGGCTGCCCTCCGGCGTCGGGCTCCCGTGGCGGACGGCGTGGCGCGACGTGCTGGCGCTTGATGCGGCGCTCTTCGCTGGCCTGGCGCTCCTCACGGTCGCGGTCGGCGGCGTCGGGACGGTGCTCTGGGTGTTCCTGCCGGTGATCAGCGTCGCCGCCTGGATCGGGGGCTGGCTGTTCTACGTCCAGCACCAGTATGAGGAGACCGTCTGGGAAGAAGCCGACACCTGGGACTTTCACCGCGCCGCCCTCGGCGGAAGTTCGTATTACGTTCTGCCGCGCGTTCTTCAATGGTTCACCGGCAATGTCGGCCTCCACCACGTCCACCATCTGAACAGCCGCATTCCGAACTACCGCTTGCAGGAATGCCTGGACGGCCATGAGATGCTCGGCCGCGTCGGCCGTCTGACGCTGCGCGACAGCCTGGGCTGCCTGAACCTCGCACTCTGGGATGAAGACGCGCGGAAGCTGGTCGGATTCGCACGAGTACGAAGGCTGCAGGCCGCTTGAAGTCTGACTCGAAGCAGACCTCCGAGCCATCACGGGGCGACGGTCCGAGTGAAGAGGCTGCTGATGGCGTCGAAACGCACACCCCTACGCGCCGCTGGTCACGCGATCGGTGCCATGCCATGTGCGGGCCGGTGACCGATCATCCCGACCTCCCCCCGTCTGAGCCGCTTGCGAGCCTCGGCTGGCGCGACTTCTTCGCGGAGCAGCGCGAACCGCACGAGACGGGTCTCGTGCCCATGCGGATCGCCACGGTTCATCGCTCGCGCCTGACGGGGCTGTCGGAGGCGGGATCGGTCGAGCTGACGCTTCCCGTTCATACCAACACCGCTGACTTCGCCGTGGGCGATTGGGTCCTGATTCATCCTCGGACCCGGATGCTCCACCGCCGTCTGAACCGAAGGACGGTTCTGGAGCGACGCCTCGAGGGTAGCCGGGCCCTGCAGCCCGTCGCAGCCAATGTCGATACGCTGTTCATCGTCACCTCCTGCAACGCCGATTTCAATCAGGCCCGCCTCGAGCGCTATCTGGCTCTGGCCAACCAGGGCGGTGCAAACCCGGTGATCTTGCTCACCAAAGCCGACATGGCGACTGACGTTGATGTCTACCGCCGTCAGGCTGCCGAGTTGCAGCGCGGGCTCGATGTCGTGAGCGTCAATCCCCGGCTTCCTGCAGCGGCACGAACCTTAGCCTCGTGGTGCGGGGTGGGGCAGACCGTGGCGGTGGTCGGCTCTTCCGGTGTCGGCAAATCGACTCTGGTGAACACGCTCGCCGGTCCGGGGCAGGCGCTTCCCCAGGAAACCGGAGGCATTCGCGAGCACGACGCCAAGGGACGCCACACGACGACGTCGCGTTCCCTGCACGCCATCGTAGGGGGCGGCTGGGTGATCGACACGCCGGGGATGCGGACGCTGCATGTCAGCGACGCCGGGGAAGGGATCGCAACGCTGTTCGCCGAGATCACCGAACTCGCGCCTTCGTGTCGGTTCCGCGACTGCACGCACGCGCACGAACCCGGCTGCGCCGTGCAAGCCGCCGTCGCCGACGGCAGGCTCAACCCCGAGCGCCTCATCCGCTGGCGTAAGCTCCACGATGAAAATCATGACAACACGCCCGCATCCGCCGGGCCACGCGGTCGAAGGAGTGTCGGCAGGTAGACATTTTCAAAGCAGTCGAGCTCGGCTGAAGAATTTCAATCTACGTCGAATTCGAAGGATGAGTCTTCAGTCGGAGGCCTCTCTTGCGGCACAAGAAGGAATGGCAGCAAGGCAGCCGTAAAGGCCTCCGGATGCGAGTAATTGATCCCGTGGGCCGCGCCGGGGATGGCGGCAAGCCGCCCCCGAGGCAGAGAGGCAGCGAGGCTCGTCACGAACGCATAGGGCACGATGTAGTCGCGCGTGCCCCAGACCACGAGCGTCGGCTGAGAGATCCGTAACGCCTTCTCTGCGATATGGTTGTCGACCATGCTCCTCAGGGTCTGGAGGTAGCGCCGGATCCCAGAGCTGGCATAATCCGTCAGCGCGACCCAGGCGAG
>NZ_JBELQE010000095.1:0-29531 GCF_040270385.1 Methylorubrum podarium
GGTTCGGGGTGGGGGTGGTGCAGACGGCACCGCCGCGCTCGATCCGGCACCACCCCCACCTCCTGCCTCCTCCCCACAAGGGGGAGGAGAGGGGCGATGCCCGCGGTGATCAACCGGAAACCGTCTGACGGGGGCGGCCCGCCGGACGCAGCCTCACAGCGTCAGGCGATAGGCGAGCAGCGCGGCGAGGCTGAGGACCGCCAGCGGGATCTGGGCCGGCCGCAGGCGCTCGAAGAACAGGGGCGCCTCGCCCCGGCGGGCGGCGATCGGATCGAGGATCGTAATCTCGGTGAAGCCGACGATCAGCAGGCCGAGCGCGAGGGCCGGCCTGCCCAGGGCGAAGGCGAGGAGGGCGCCGTAGCCGAGCAGGAACAGGCTCAGCATCGTGGCGATCTGCGCGAGCGTCGCCCCGCCCTCGGTGCGGAAGCTGACGCCGCGGCGCACGCCGGAGAGGAACAGTAGGATCGCGCAGGCCCAGAGCAGCGTCAGGGTGAAGACCGTCCCGGCCAGCGCGCCGGGCACCAGCCACACCATCACCGCCCCGGCGACGAAGGGCAGCATCGGCCCGTAGCCGAACACCACGCTGAGCCAGGGGACGGCGCGGGGCTCGAAGGCCCGGATCGTGCGGCCGGCCTCGCCGTCCTGGGTTCGGATCATGCGCGCCTCGCGACCGGTGGGAAACGCCCGGTGAACTACTGGGGCGCCGGGCCTGTTCCGATCGCTCGGACGCGCGTCAGGCCGGCTTTTCCGCGGAACGGGCGGCGCGGTGGCGTTCCTCGCGGCGGGAGCGGCGCCGCTGGGAGCGGCTCTCCTCGGTGGTGGCGGCGAGCCACCACACCAGGGCGAGCGCCAGCACGCCGGCCGCGCCGAGCGCCAGGAAGGATCCGCTCCAGCCGAACCATTCCTGGGCGAGGCCGCCGTACCACGCCGAGAGCGCGCCGCCCGCGCCCTGGACGGCGTTGACGGTGCCGAGCGCCGTCTGGGTGCGGCCCGAGCCCCAGGTGAGGTCGGCCACCACCACCGGCACCGCCACGCCGATGATGCCCGAGGCCACGCCGTCGAGGATCTCGGCGGTGATGAGCCAGTACGGGTCGTCGATGAAGGCCGAGAGCGCCGCCCGCACGGGCAGGGCGAGGCAGGCGGCGAGGAGGAGCTGGCGCCGGCCGCGTCGGTCGGCGAGCGAGCCGGCGGCGAGCGCCACCGGCACCATCACGAGCTGGGCCACCATGACGTAGCGGGCGGTCCAGGCGGTGGGGTTGTCCGCCGTGTGCACGAGCTTCTGCCCCAGCAGGGTCAGCATGCCGCCGTTGCCGAGCTGGAACAGGGCGAGCGCCACGGCGAGCACCAGCAGCCGCCTATTAGTGAAGACCTGGGCGTAGGAGGAGCGGGCCGGCTCCGCCTCGTCCTCCTCCTTCCAGCCCGAGGCCCGGCGGCGATTGAAGGCGCGGGCCGGCATCGCCAGGGTGGCGGCGATGGCCGCCGCCGCCATGCCGCCCAGCACCCAGAAGGCGATCTCGGGCCCGAAATGGGCGGTGCCGAAGGTGATGAGCCCGGCGGCGATCAGGATGCCGACATGGTTGAAGGCCTGGTTGCGCCCCTGCTGGCGCGGGAACGCCTCCTTGCCGACCACCCCCAGCGTCAGCGCCGTGACGGCGAGCAGCAGCAGCGTGCCGCCGGCGGCGGCCAGGAACTGCGCCGCCAGCACCGGCACGAAGGAATGGGCCGGCATCAGCAGCAGCGTGCCGGCGAGGATGGCGGCGCAGGAGACCGCGATGAGCAGGCGCGGCCGCCCGAGGCGGTCCACCAGGGCGCCGAAGGGACCGCTGAGGAGCAGCACGCCCCCGCCCACCAGGGTGGTGACGAGCCCGACCTGCGAGGGGCTCCACTGCCGCATCTGCGCGAGCCACGTGCCGAGGAACGGCCCGAGCCCGCCCTGGATGTCGCCGATGAAGACGTTGATCAGGGCGAGGTGGGTGGTGGGCGCCATGCTGTCCTTGGAGCTGAGCCGTCCGGGAGGCCGGGGCGGCCCCCTAACGCAGCGCCGCTCGGGGAGCAATGCGGAAGGCGATCCGCAGGGCCGGAACGACCCCTCGCGACAACTTCCGAGGCCGCCCGCGGGTCGCCGCGACCGCTCAGCGCGGGGCGAGCCATCCCTCGAAGCCCTCGGCGTAATCGATGGCGGCCCGGTCGAACAGGTCGTCGGCGCCCGCCGAGACGGCGAGCGAGTCCGCCAGCGCCATCACGCCCTGGCCCGCGGTCCGGCGGCCCACCGCGCCGCGATAGGTCGTGAGCACCGCGCCGGAGCGCGCATCGATCACCTCGATATCGGCCTGAACCGTGGGGTGTCCGCCGATGATCATGCGCTGGGCCACCGAGGGGATGTCGACCCGCGTCACGGTGGCCACGAGCCGAACCGGCCGCGTCCCCTGCGGCCGGCGCGCCATCACCCGCTCCAGCGCCCGCTTGAAGCGGCTTGCAGCCAGATCGCGCAGATGGGCGCGGGCCTCCGGTGCGGCGGTCAGCGCCGGATCGGTCTGCGAGAGGCCGCGGGCGCGCAGGTAGTCGTCCTCGGCCGTGCTCCAGGCGATCAGCGTCTGCGGCGGGACGCGGACCTCCAGGCTGGTGAAATGCAGGTTGGCCGTTTCCTGCGGGGAGAGGGTGTTGGGCGCGACGGTCGTGCAGGCGGAGAGGCCGAGCGCCAGGAGAAGCGCGGCGAAGGTCGGACGGCGGAACATCGGGAAGGCTCTGGTCGGCGGCCGGGATCGGCGGCGACCGAAGCGCTAACACAGCCGTTGCGCGAGCCCTGCGGCCGGAAGGCCACAAGGCGAGGAAAATAAACAAATGATGGAAAACAGCGATCCCCGGGGCCGACGGCTCCGGGGATCTGCTCGGAAACATTGAGACCCCGAAGGATCTCCGCGGCGAATGCGTGCTTTGCGCCCGCCTCAGGAGGCGAGCGGCGCGCCCGTACCCTGGCCGGCGGCCTGCGCTTCCATCATCTTCTGCTGATAGAGGCCGACGAAGTCGATCGGATCGATGTAGAGGGGCGGGAAGCCGCCGTTGCGCACCGCCTCGGCGACGATCTGGCGCGCGAAGGGGAAGAGCAGGCGCGGGCACTCGATCATCACCGCCGGATGGATCTGCTCCTGCGGGATGTTGCGCATGCGGAAGATGCCGGCGTATTTCAGCTCGAAGGCGAACAGCACCTCGTTCTGGATCTTGGCATCGCCCTCGAGCGTCAGCTCGACCTCGAAGTCGGCCTCGGCGATCTGCTGGGCGTTGACGTTGACCTGGATGTTGATCTGGGGTCCGCCCTCCTGCGGCTGCAGGGAGCGCGGCGCGTTCGGGTTCTCGAAGGAGAGGTCCTTGGCATATTGCGCCAGCGCGTTGATCGCGGGCGCGAGATCCTGGGCCTGCGCGCCGTTGCCGTTCGGTGCCGCGGTATCGGCCATGGCGTCTCTCCTTCTCACGTCGTCGTTGCGCTTCGGGTCCGGCGCAAGAGCGCCCCCCGGCGCGGGCTGCGGCTACCATGCCCGTATGCGGCGAACAAGCCGAACCGAAGCGATCGGCCGCCCCCGCGGCGGCTCCGAGCCTCGGCGTTTCCGGCCCGCGGGCCGCCCCCGCCGGGACGCGCGTGAATGGGACGCGGAGGCTCGTCTCACCCGATTGCCTGGAATCCCTCGCGGGTGCGCCCATATCACGGTAAGGTCACGGACTTCGAACAGTCGGAGACACTCAGACCCAAGCGCCTTTCAAGGCATCCGTTCCCGGCTCGATCCCCGCGCCGCCCTCGGCTAAGAGTGCCTCACGAAACTCCCGGTGACCGACCGTTTCCCTTCGGTCGCGACGGCGCAGCGGGAGTTTTGCGAGAGACACGAGGAGCCGGTTTCGCGAACCCGTTCCGGCGATGGCCGGGACCCTCGCGACGCCGTCTGCCGGTGGCGCGGCGGGCGGGATCACGGAACGGCCCTTCCCGTCCGGGCGGCCCCGCAAGGCGCCGGACTCACGTGTGCGACGGTCACGATTCGGATCGGTGATGCAGGATTCCTTCGACGCAACCACTCTGATTTTCCTGGCGCTGGCCGTCTTCGTGATCTGGCGGCTGCGCTCGGTCCTCGGCCAGAAGACCGGCACCGAGCGCTCGCCCTTCCGGCCGATCGAGCGCAACCGCACCGAGCCGCCGGCCGCTGGCCGCGGCGAGGGCGACAACGTGGTGCGCCTGCCCGGCGCCGACCGCGCGCAGGCGGGGGCGGCGGTGCAGACCGCGGCCCGTGACTGGCGCGGCATCGCCGAGCCGGGCTCGGCGGTCGCCCGCGGCCTGGAGCAGGTGGTTCAGGTCGAGCCGGCCTTCGAGCCGCGCGCCTTCCTGGAGGGCGCCAAGGGCGCCTACGAGGCCATCGTCATCGCCTTCGCCAAGGGCGACCGCAAGACCCTGCGCGCGCTCCTGTCGCGGGAGGTCTGCGAGGGGTTCGAGCGGGCGATCTCGGAGCGCGAGAAGCGCCGCGAGACGGTCGAGACCACCTTCATCTCCATCGACAAGGCGGAGATGGTCTCCGTCGAGGTCAAGAACCGCGTCGCGCAGATCACCGTGCGCTTCCTCTCGAACCTCATCACCGCCACCCGCGACGCGGACGGCAAGGTGATCGACGGCAATGCCGAGACCGGCGTCGAGGTGCCCGACGTGTGGACCTTCGCCCGCACCCTCGGCTCGCGCGATCCGAACTGGCAGCTCGTCGCCACCGACGCGGGCGGCTGATCGATCCGCGTCATGCCGCGTCCGCGCGTTTCCCTTTCGGCCGCAGCGGTCCTCGCCGCTGCGGCCGTTTCCGTTCCCGCCGCTTCGCCGCGCGCGGCCGAGTCCGCGCGGCCGTCCCAGGGCGCGCCCCAAAGCGCACCTCAAGTGCCGGGCGCCGTGCTGGAGCCGGTCGCCCTCGCTTCCCTGCCCGGCTGGCGCGAGGATGATCTCGGCGTCGCCCTCGACGCCTTCCGCCGCACCTGTGCCGGCCCCGGCCCCAACCCGCCGCAGGCGACGGGCGTGACGGGCTCCCCCGCCGATCTCGCGGCGGCCTGCGCCGCCGCCGCGGCGGTGAAGCCGGGCGAGGCCAAAGCATTCTTCGAGGCGCGGTTCTCCGCCTACCGCATCCTGCGCCCGGCCACCGGGACCGAGCCGGAGCGCCGCGTCGGCTTCCTCACCGGCTATTTCGAGCCGGAGCTGACGGGTTCGCTCACCCCCGGCCCCGGCTACACCGCGCCCGTCCTCGCCCGGCCCGACGACCTCGTCAGCCTCGCCCCCGGCGAGAGCGCGCCGGGGCTCGATCCGATCTACCGGGCCGGCCGGCGCACCGAGGCCGGGCTCGTGCCCTATCCCGACCGCGCGGCGATCGAGGACGGGGCGCTCGGCGAGCGGACCCGGCCGCTGCTGTGGCTGCGCGACGCCGTGGACCTGTTCGTGCTGCAGGTGCAGGGCTCGGGGCGGGTGCGGCTCCCCGACGGGCGCGGGATGCGGGTGCTCTACGACGGCAAGAACGGCCAGCCCTACACCTCCATCGGCAAGCTGCTCGTCGCCGAGGGCCACCTGCCGCTCAACGGCCTGAGCCTGGAGCGCTGGACCTCCTGGCTGCGGGCCAATCCGGACCATGCCCGCCGGCTGATGCGGATGAACGCGTCCTACATCTTCTTCCGGACCGAGCCGGTGACCGACCCGGCCCTGGGGCCGCCCGGCGCCGCGGGTGTGCCGCTCAGTCCGGGGCGCAGCATGGCCGTCGATGGCAATCTGTGGCGCTACGGCCTTCCGTTCTGGCTGGAGGGCAAGCTGCCGGGGCAGCCCGGACGCGGCCATCTCGTCGTCGCCGCCGACACCGGCTCGGCGATCGTCGGCCCGGCGCGGGGCGACCTCTATGTCGGCACCGGCGCCGCCGCCGGCCGGGCGGCGGGCGACCTGCACGACCGGATGGGGTTCGTCGTGCTGATCCCCAAGCCGGCGCCCGCCCCGGACGGGACCGCCCAGGATGCAGCCAAGGATGCGGCCAAGGACGCGGGCAAGGACGTGGCAGTGCCGGAGGCCGCCGCCGGGGAGGCCCGGCCGTGAGGGAGCGGCCGCCGCGGCGCCCGCGCCTGCTCTCCCGCGAGGAGGCCCATCTCTGGGGTGAGATCGCCAAGCTGATCACGCCGCTGCGGGGGCGGGCCAGACCGCGGAAGGCGGCGAAGGCGCCCGAGGCCGAGCGGCCCGCGGCGCCGGACCGGCCGAGTCCGGCCGCGCCGCCCCCGGTCCCGCGGCCCGCCGCGAAGCCGGCCCCGAAGCCGGCGGCCAAAGCCGCCCTCAAGCCGGCCCCGAAATCCGCGGCGAAGGCCGCCTCCCCTCCCCCGGCGCGGCCCGCGCCGGCCGTCGCGCTGCCGCGCGCGCCCTCGAAGCCGCTCAAGCTCGGCGACCTCGCTCCGGAGATCGCCCGGGCCACGGCGGCGCCGGCTCAGGCGCCCGCCCCGGCCTCCCCCGGTGCGCCGGGGCTGGAGCGGCGCGAGCGGCGCGGGCTGGAACGCGGCACGCTGACGATCGAGGCGCGCATCGACCTGCACGGCCTCTACCAGGCGGAGGCGCACGCCGCCCTGGTCGGCTTCCTGCTGCGCGCCCGCGCGGCGGGGCATGCCCGGGTGCTCGTGGTGACGGGCAAAGGTGGCGAGGATTTCGGCGGGCGCGACCGCGGCGGCTTCTCCGAGCGCGGCGTGCTCCGGCGCAGCGTGCCCCACTGGCTGCGCGGCCCGGAGCTGCGCGGCCTCGTCCTCGGCTTCGAGGAGGCCGCCCGCCACCACGGCGGGGCCGGCGCCCTCTACGTGCGCCTGCGGCGGCGATGATCCGCGGAGTGACAGCCCCCAAGGGACGCTGACGCCGAAACCATCGCCAAATCGGCGAGCAGGGTCTTGAGCCGGGTGGCGAAACGCGCTACTGAGCCATGCTCTCCCATTGCAGCCGTGTCGCATTCCTAGGTCTGTCCGGCCCAGTGAAACCGATGCGTGGGCCGGGCCGCGCGCCCGCGACGGCTACGGACCCCGGGGCGCTTCCCCGGCGCCCGGCCCTGCTCCCGAACCGGCCGATTTCTTCCCGCCCTTCGTTGGTTGCATCTCCCCACATGACGTCACAGAACGACGCTCTCGCCCCCGTCGAAGCTCCGGCCGAACCCGCCGTCGCACCGGCCGATCTCGCGGCCCGACGCGAGGTGAAGCTCCAGGATCTCAAGTCCAAGTCGCCGACCGAACTCATCACCTTCGCGGAGGAGGTCGAGGTTGAGAACGCCTCGACCATGCGCAAACAGGAGCTGATGTTCGCGATCCTCAAGCAGCTCGCGGCCAACGAGACCGAGATCATCGGTTCCGGCACGGTCGAGGTGCTTCAGGACGGGTTCGGCTTCCTGCGCTCGAACGACTCGAACTACCTTCCGGGTCCGGACGACATCTACATCTCGCCGACCCAGATCCGCCGCTTCGGCCTGCGCACCGGCGACACGGTCGAGGGTCCGATCCGCGGCCCCAAGGACGGCGAGCGCTACTTCGCGCTGATCAAGGTCAACACGATCAACTTCGAGAACCCGGAGAAGATCAAGCACAAGGTCCACTTCGACAACCTGACGCCGCTGTTCCCGACCAAGCGGTTCAAGCTCGAACTGGACAACCCGACCAAGAAAGACTTCAGCCCCCGCATCATCGACATCGTCTCGCCGATCGGCAAGGGCCAGCGCGCGCTGATCGTCGCGCCGCCGCGCACCGGCAAGACCGTGCTGATGCAGAACATCGCGCAGTCGATCACCCTCAACCACCCTGAATGCTACCTCATCGTGCTGCTCATCGACGAGCGCCCGGAAGAGGTGACCGACATGATCCGCTCGGTGAAGGGCGAGGTCATCGCCTCGACCTTCGACGAGCCGGCCACGCGCCACGTTCAGGTCGCCGAGATGGTGATCGAGAAGGCCAAGCGCCTGGTCGAGCACGGCCGCGACGTGGTGATCCTGCTCGACTCGATCACCCGCCTGGGACGCGCCTACAACACGGTCGTGCCGTCCTCCGGCAAGGTGCTCACCGGCGGCGTCGACGCCAACGCCCTGCAGCGGCCCAAGCGCTTCTTCGGCGCGGCCCGCAACATCGAGGAGGGCGGCTCGCTCACCATCATCGCCACCGCGCTGATCGACACCGGCTCGCGCATGGACGAGGTGATCTTCGAGGAGTTCAAGGGCACCGGCAATTCCGAGATCATTCTCGACCGCAAGGTGTCGGACAAGCGCATCTTCCCGGCCATCGACATCACCCGCTCCGGCACCCGCAAGGAGGAGCTGCTGGTGCCGCCGGATTCGCTCAAGAAGACCTACGTGCTCCGCCGCATCCTCAACCCGATGGGCGTCACCGACGCGATCGAGTTCCTCATGGACAAGCTGCGCCAGACGAAGAGCAACGGCGACTTCTTCGACTCGATGAACACGTAAGGCGCGTTTCGCCGGCCAGCATCGAGGGCCCGGCGAGGCAACAGCCTCCCGGCACCGTCGGGCCCTGGATTGCCTTCGCCTCAACTCGCGATGACGGAAAGGGTGAACCCGCTCCGTCATCGCGCGCGCCAGCGAGGCGATCCGGAACCGCGGCGCTTGCCGGCCCCGCGCCATCCAACGCCTTGAAAGATATTCTGCCGGACTTCGCGCGTCGGGCTGCGAAATTCTGCAACGATCGCAAAATCTTCCGGCCGCCCGAACCTTCGTCCCGATGTGACGTTGGCCCGCCGTCGCCGCCTCTCGGGGCGGTTCGGTTCGGAGACGGCGCATGGCAACCCGCAACGTATCGGATCTCGTGGTCGAGACGCTCCAGCAGGCGGGCGTGCGCCGCGTCTACGGCCTCGTCGGCGACAGCCTGAACGGGATCACGGAAGCGATCCGCAGCCGCGGCGTCATCGACTGGGTCCATGTCCGCCACGAGGAGGTCGCGGCGTTCGCCGCCGCGGGCGAAGCGCAGATCACCGGCGAACTCGCGGTCTGCGCCGGCTCCTGCGGGCCGGGCAACCTTCATCTCATCAACGGCCTGTTCGACGCGCACCGCACCCGCACGCCGGTGCTGGCCATCGCCGCCCACATCCCGTCGAGCGAGATCGGCCTCAACTACTTCCAGGCGACGCGGCCGGAAGAGCTGTTTCGCGATTGCAGCCATTTCTGCGAGCTGGTCTCGGACCCCGAGCAACTGCCCAACGTCCTCGAGGCCGCGATCCGCACCGCCGTGGGCCGGCGCGGCGTCGCCGTGGTGGTCATCCCCGGCACCGTCGCCCTCAAGGAGGCGCCCAAGCGTGCGATCGCCGCGCCCGCGACCCTGCGCCCCCGCGCACCGGTCACCGTGCCGCCGGCGGACGAACTCGACCGCCTCGCCGACCTCCTCAACGCCTCGAAAAAGATCACGCTGCTGTGCGGGCGCGGCTGCGCCGGGGCGCACGCGCCGCTGATGCGGCTGGCGGAGCGGCTCAAGAGCCCGATCGTCCACGCGCTCGGCGGCAAGGAGCATGTCGAGCACGACAATCCCTACGATGTCGGCATGACCGGGCTGATCGGCTTCTCCTCGGGCTACGCGGCGATGGAGGCCTGCGAGACCCTGCTGATGCTCGGCACCGACTTCCCCTACCGCCAGTTCTATCCCGAGCACGCCAAGATCGCGCAGGTCGATCTGCGCCCGGAGAACCTGGGCAAGCGCTGCCGGCTCGAACTCGGCCTCGTCGGCGACGTCGCCGCCACCCTCGAGGCGCTGCTGCCGCGGCTTTCCGGCAACGACAGCGCCCGCCACCTGGAAGCCGCCCTCAAGCACTACGCCAAGGCGCGGGAGGACCTCGACGACCTCGCCACCGGCAGGGCCGGCCGGCCGCCGATCCACCCGCAATACCTCACCCGTCTCCTCAGCGAGGCGGCCCACGACGACGCGGTCTTCACCGCCGACGTCGGCACGCCCACCGTCTGGGCGGCGCGCTACCTCCGGATGACCGCCGGGCGGCGCCTGATCGGCTCCTGGGCGCACGGCTCGATGGCCAACGCCCTGCCCCACGCCATCGGCATCCAGGCGGCGAGCCCCGGCCGGCAGGTGATCTCGCTCTCGGGCGACGGCGGCTTCTCGATGCTGATGGGCGACATCCTCACCCTGACGCAGGAGACCCTGCCGGTGAAGGTCGTCATCTTCAACAACGGCACGCTCGGCTTCGTCGAGCTGGAGATGAAGGCCGCGGGCTATCTCGAGACGGGCGTCGAACTGCGGAACCCGGATTTCGCCGCCATGGCCAACGCCATCGGCATCCATGCCCGCCGGGTCGAGGATCCGGGCGATCTGGAGGGCGCCATCCGGGACGTGCTGGCCCATCCCGGCCCCGCCCTCCTCGACGTGGTGACCAACCGCCAGGAGCTGGCGATGCCGCCCAAGCTCCAGGCCGAGCAGGTGAAGGGCTTCAGCCTCTACGCGCTGCAGGCGGTGATGAACGGGCGCGGCGACGCGATCCTCGATCTGGCCAGGACCAACCTGCTCCGCTGAGCCGCACCCGCCGCGACGCGCCCCCTCCCGGACACGGCGCGTCGCCGCTGAGATCGTTGCCTGCGCGCCACACCGGCCCGGAACCGTGGGGACGGCCCGGATGAGGCGGTCGGGACAAGGTCCTGGGAGCACACCGGAATCTCGGCCGCAGCACAGTTTATAATAGATCTAAGTCGCTGATTTCTCGAAGCTTTCCCTTGTCGCCGGCGATCTGCGCCGACATTCAGGGACCCGATCGGCTTCGAGGATCCGTCATGTCCGGGCACTGTCTGCGCGCATCCGCCGGCTTCGCCGGATTGTGGCTGGCCGGAACGGCCCTGGCCACACCCGCTCTCGCGCAACAGGCGCGCGCCACGCTGGAGACGATCTCGGTCGAGGCGAACCGCGCGCAGCGACCGGTCCGCGGACCGGCCCGGGGCGCGCCGCAGCCGCCGTCACCGGTCCCGGCGCCCGTCGTGGCTCCGGTCCCCGGCCCTGCCGGCGCCGTCGGCGTCGGCGTCGGGTCGGCGACGAGCGGCGGGGGCGGCGGCCCGACGGGGGTCGTCGGCTACACGGCCAAGGGCAGCGCGGCGGCCACCAAGACCAACACGCCGATCATCGAGACGCCGGCCTCGGTCTCGGTCGTCACCCGCGAGCAGCTCAACGACCGCAACGTCCAGACGCTGAACGACGCGATCGCCTACACGCCGGGCGTCTCCTCCAACGTGTTCGGCTTCGATCCGCGCTTCGACGCCTTCTATATCCGCGGCTTCGACGTCACGAATATCGGCATCTACCGCGACGGCCTGCGCCAGCCCTCCGCCCCCTTCGCCATCCCCCGCGTCGAGCCCTACGGCCTCGACGCCCTGACGATCCTGCGCGGGCCGGCGGCCGGCCTCTACGGCCTCGGCACGCCGGGCGGCATCGTCGATGTCACCTCGAAGCGCCCGACCCCGGTGCCCTTCGGCGAGGTCTGGCTGCAGCGGGGCAAGTACGACCGCTACCAGGGCGCCTTCGATCTCGGCGGCCCCATCGAGCAGACCGACGGGCAGCTCTCCTACCGCCTCACCGGCCTGTTCCGGCAGGGCGACAGCTTCCTGCCCGGCGGCCGCGAGGACCGGAACTTCATCGCGCCCGCGTTCACGTGGCGGCCCGATGCCGATACCAGCCTGACGGTGCTGGCCGAGTATCTCGACAACACCGTGCCGGGCAACGCCTCGTTCTACTCGAACTTCGCCGATCCGCGCTTCCAGAAGACGAACCTGTTCTCGGGCGATCCCGCTTTCCAGGACTACACGACGCGGCAGTACCGCATCGGCTACGCCTTCGAGCACCGCTTCGGCCCGGACGTCGTGTTCCGGCAGAACTTCCGCTACTACAACGTCTTCGGCGACCTGAGATACACGCAGATCGACACGATCAGCCCCGATCTCCAGACCGCCGGCCGCTCGAACGGGCGCATCACCAACGCCCTCGACACGCTCTCCCTCGACAACCAGCTCGAGACCCGCTTCACCACCGGCCCGGTCGCCCACACCCTGATCGCCGGCATCGACTACACGAATTCACGCTACACCGACCGGCGCGGCTTCCTCGTCGTGCCCGATCTGCAGATCGGTGGCCTGATCCGCCCGAATTACGGCGCGCAGTTCATCCCGACGCCGGCGCTCACCGGCGCCTCGCGCCAGCGCATCGAGCAGCTCGGCACCTACGTGCAGGATCAGGCGCGGATCGGATCGCTGATCCTCACCCTGACCGGGCGCCACGATCAGGTCTCGCAGCTCACGGAGAGCTACAGCGCCCCCTCGGCCACCGGCCCCTCGGTCACCAGCGACCGCGCCTTCTCCTACCGCGTCGGCGCCAACTACCTGCTGACGGATTACATCGTCCCCTACGCGAGCTTCGCCACGACCTTCGCGCCGCAGCTCGGCTTCGACCGGAACGGCGCCGCCTTCCAGCCGACGACCGGCGAGCAGTTCGAGGCCGGCATCAAGACCCAGGTGCCGGGCCAAAACGTGTTCCTCAACATGGCGGTGTTCGACATCACGCAGTCGAACGTGCTGCGGCCCGATCCGGTCAACCCGATCCTGTTCCAGGCCGCGATCGGCGAGGTGCGGTCGAAAGGCGCCGAGCTGGAGCTGACCGCCAATCTCGGCCCCGGCATCAACGTGCTGGCCTCCTACAGCCACGTCGATATCCGCACGACCCGCAATCCCGGCGCGCCGGACTCCGTCGGCATCCCGCTCTCGGGGATTCCCGCCAACACCGTCACCGCCTTCGCCAACTACGCCTTCCAGCCCGACACCGAGCTGTTCGGCCTAAGTCTCGGCGGCGGCGTCCGCTACGCCGGCACCAGCCCGGCCAACGAGGTGCCGGGCAGCTTCCGCAACTCGACCGTGACGCTGTTCGACGCGGTGGCGGCCTACGACTTCGCCAAGGTCGATCCGCGGCTGAGAGGGATGCGACTTCAGGTCAACGTGAACAACGCGTTCGACCGCCGCTATTTCAACTGCCAGGCGGGCGCCTGCTATCGCGGCCAGCCCCGGCAGTTCTACGCGAGCCTGATCTATCGCTGGTGAGGCGAAGTCCGCCCTGACCGTCGTCGCACGAAACATCCTCGCCCAGGAGAGCCTCGACGGCGCCCTGACCGGCGCCTTCGCCCCCTTCTCCGGCCGGCTCCGCCGCGACCCCGATCCCGCGGCCTGCGCGCTGTCGGACCTGGCGCTTGGCGGCGCGGTCTCCGACGGGATCGCCCGTTTCGCCGATGCCCATCCCGGCGCCGAGCGGAAGGCGGCGGCCTCGCTGTGGAGCGCCTACCTCTTCGCCGCGCTGATCGCGCCGACCCTGGCGGCCGGCGCGCGGCTCGGGAGGACCCTGGCGATCGAGGCGATCCGCCTGGCGCCGGAGACCGGCCTGCCGGAGACCCTTCATCTCGCACCGGCGGCGGCGCTCCCCTCCCCGCTTCCGGCCCAGGTCGATCGGCTGCTCGCCGAGAGCGTCGCGCCCGCGATCGAGGCCCTGCGGGCCGAGACCGGGCTCTCGGCGCGGCTCCTGTGGGAGAATGCGGGCGGCCACCTGTTCTGGACGCTCAAGACGATCGCGCGGGAGGACCCGGAGCGGGCCGGCGACGCGAGCGAGGCCCTTGAGGCCCTGCGCTGGCCGCGCGACGCCTGCGCGGCGCTCACCCTGATGCGGGCCGACGCGGTGGCGGGCTTCGACGCGCCGCGCCGCCGGATCTGCTGCCTGCGGCACGGCCTGCCGGGCTTTTCGAAATGCGAGGGCATCTGCCCGCTGCTCAGGCGGCGCGGGGAGGTCGGCTGATCCTGTGTCCGGGCGATCGCTTCGGGCTTTGCCGGCTTGCGTCATCGCGAGGCGAAGCCGAAGCGTTCCAGCGCGCGACCTGCCCGGCGATGTTGCGGACTCAGCCGCCGCGCCCGGCCTCCGCGCCGAGGCCGCGCTGCGCCTTGGAGCGCAGGCGCTTGTTCTGGAAGACCAGCGTGACGGTGGTGCCGCCACCGCGGTCCGACCAGAGATAGGTCTCGAAGGCGCCGAGCCCGGGGATCGTCGTGGCGGCGTCGAGGGTGCCGCGGCAACCGAGCAGGTCCTCGACCTCGGCGAGACGCATCTCGGCCTGGAGCAGCTCGAAGGTGGCGAGGCCGAGCGGACACGGCGTCCGCTGCGTCGGCGGCCGGTGCGCGGCCACCGGCACCGGGCGGGGCGGTTCGGCCGGCGCCGGATCGGCGGCCGCCGGCTGCGCGTGCGAGGTTCGGGCGGGGGGCGCGTCGTCCCAGGCAGCGGGAAAGGCCACCGGCATCGCGGCGACCGCGGGCGGGGCTTCCGCTTGCGGGGTGTCGCCGGGCGCCGCGACGGGTCTCGGGCCGATCGGTGCGGCGGCGCTTCGCTGGGCCGGGGTGAAGGCCGAGCCCTGCCGCAGCCGGGTCGCTCCGGCCGGGGCGCCGCCGCGGCCGGATCCGTGTGGCGCCCGCTCGTCGCCCGCGTCGAGAGGGGCGCGGGCATGCCCGACAACGATGGCCCGGCGCAGGGCCGCGTCCAGGCCGCGCAGCTCGTGGGCGAGGCGCTCGCTCCGCCCGGTGCCGGCCGGCCCGGAGCGGATCTCGCAGGCGGCGAAGACGGAGAGGGCGTCGCGGATCTCGTCCTCGGTCCACCGCCCCGCGGGCTTGCCGAACAGGTCGGCCTCGCCCTGCGGAACGGCGGGCGCCGCGACGGCGTCGAGCTGGCCGAGCCTCTCCTCCGCGAGGACGCGGTGCGCGCCGCAGCCGCCGGCCGCCGCGAGGGCCGCGCGGAACGGCGAGGGTGCGGCGGCCAGGGAGGAGCCGCACGCGGCGGCGAGCAGGGCCGGTGCGAGCAGGAAGCGCATGGGGCGGTCGCCTGGGATCAGGTCAATCGGATCAAGCGACCGGTTCGGCGTAAACGGACCCTTACCGTGCGGGCCGAAGCCGCCGGACTTCGGCCGCGCTGCCTTACCGTCCGTTGACCGCCTCGCTCGAATCGACCGCATCGCGGCTGATGGCCCGTCCGCCGCCCGGGGTTTTCACGGGAAAACTGCCGCGCTTCAGGCCTTGCCCGTCGGCGCCTTCCGCCTCCGGCGCCGGACCAGCATGTTGAGGGCCTCCACCCCCGCCGAGAAGGCCATGGCGGTGTAGATGTAGCCCTTCGGCACGTGCGCCCCGAACCCTTCGGCGAGCAGCGTCATGCCGATCATGATGAGGAAGCCGAGGGCCAGCATCACCACGGTGGGGTTGGCGGCGATGAAGCGCGAGAGCGGGTCGGCGGCGATCAGCATCACCGTGACCGCGGCGAGAACCGCGATCACCATGATCGCGACGTGGTCGGTCATGCCGACCGCCGTGATGATCGAGTCGATCGAGAAGACGAGGTCGAGGATCAGGATCTGGACGATGGCTGAGCCGAAGCCGATCGCCGCCTGACTGCTGGGCTTCTCCTCCGGGCTCGGATCGACGCTGTGGTGGATCTCCTTGGTCGCCTTCCACAGCAGGAACAGACCGCCCGCGATCAGGATCAGGTCGCGCCAGGAGAAGCCTTTTCCGAAGACCTCGAAGACCGGCTCGGTCAGGTGGACGATCCAGGCCACGGTGCCGAGCAGGGCGAGCCGCAGGATCAGCGCGAGGCCGATGCCGATGCGCCGGGCGCGGCTCTGATGCTCGGCGGGCAGCTTGTTGGTGAGGATCGAGATGAAGATCAGGTTGTCGATGCCGAGCACGACCTCCATCACCACGAGGGTCGCGAGCGCCGCCCAGGCGGTCGGATCGGCGGCGAGTTGCAGCAGGCTGTCCACGGGCAGTCCGTCGGTTCAGAAGGGAAGGGGAAAGCGGCTCGTGGCGCCGGGTCCGGCGTTCGGCGGCGCGAGCACGCGCACCGCCTTCGGCACGACCTTGAAACGCGCCGGCGTCCAGGTGGTGAGTTCGCCGTCGGTGTTCACCGCCCGCGGCTTGCGGGTCGTCAGCACCAGCTCCGTCGTCTCGAAGGCACGCACGTCGGCCGCCTTGCCGTGGGTGCCCCGGCGCAGGGCCGGCAACAGCGCGATCAGCCGCCACCAATGGGCGACCTCCAGGCTGTAGAAATCGAGCCGCCCGTCATCGACGGTGGCGTCCTCCTGCACCGTCATGCCGCCGCCGTAGTGGCGCCCGTTGCCGACCGAGGCCTGGATCGTCGTCACCTTCTCGGTGCGGCCGTCATGCTCAATCGTCACCGTGAAGGGACGGGCGCGGCGCAGCAGGCGGATGGCGGCGATGGCGTAGCCCACCGTGCCCCAGGCCTTCTTGGCCTCGGCCGTGAGTTCGCTGGCGAGGTCGGCGGAGAAGCCGACGCTCGCCACGTTGAAATAGTAGTGGCCGTTGACCCAGCCGAGGTCGATCGCCTTCTCCGGCGCGGTGGGGATCAGCCCTGCGGCCGCCTCCGGATCGAGGGGCAGGCCCAGCGAGCGGGCGAGGTCGTTGGCGGTGCCGAGCGGCAGGATGCCGAAGGGCAGCTTGGTCTCGACCAGGGCCGGCGCCGCCGCGTTCATGGTGCCGTCGCCGCCGCCGAGGATGACGAGATCGACCGACCCGGCGTGGCGCCCGATCACCTCCTGGCAATCGGTGCTGCCTTCGGGCTCGACGAGGTCGAGCCCGCCCTGGCGCAGGATCGTCCGGATCGCGTCGAGCGGCGCGGAGCCGCTCCGGGCCTTGGCGTTCACGAGGAGGAGCGCGCGGCGCTTCGTCGGATTCGGGGGCGCGCTCACGCGGCCGCTCCGCTCGTGACCGGACGGAACAGGAAAACCACCGTGAACGGCAACAGGGACTCCCCGCACGCTTCCGCGCCGCGTTCGCGCCAGCGTCGATAAGGATCCGACATCACGATCGACGCCTCGACCGTCAGAGGGGCCCGGACCCGTCCTCGGCGATCCCGCCCGATGCTCCCGCCGGGAGCGCCCGACCGGCGCCGCCACAACGGCAGGGTGAGCCGGGATCGCTACGCTCAAGGTGGGGACTTCCCGCCTGTTGGCAAGGGGACAGCGGGGGTAACGGGCCTTCCGGCGCGGCGCCTGTCGCAAAGGGGGGCGGACTCGGTGTAGGAACGCGACCGGTGGCGGAAAGCGTGGAACCGTCGCGGTGCCGTCACGCGTTCCGTCCCACCGACCGCCTCCCGCGGAACGCCCGCCGCCGTCTCCCGTCCGAGGGGAGAGCCGACGGTTGACGGGTTTTTCGCGAGGCACCTTCAGGCCTGCTCGCCCGATCGGTCCCGTCATGCGCCCCGTCCTGCTTCTGACCCTCCTCCTCTCCTCGGCCTGCGCGACCGGATCCGCCCTGGCGCAACAGGGATCGAACTGGGTCGATCCACCGGCGAAATCGGCCGGCTCCGGCGGCGAGGCGGCGAAACCCGCGGCCAAGCCGGGTCCCCGGTTCGAGGCCGAGCCGGAAGCCCGCGCCCAGGCGCACCGGGCGGCCGCGCCGCCCGCCCGGCAGGAGGCGCGCCGTAACGACCGCAGCCGCGCGGCCGAGATGCGTCGCGCCCGCCGGGCCGCCCTCCGCGAGCGGGCGCGGGAGCAGGCCTACGCCCACGCGGCGCGAGGTTCCGCCGAGCGCTTTGCCGAGCGCCCTGCCCCGCCGCCCGCCCGGATGGCGCGGAGCGAGCCGGATCCGCGCTTCACCGACTGGGCCGTCACCGCGCGGCGCCTGAGCCTCGACTATCTCGACAGCGTCTCGGCCCCCAACGGTGCGATGCTCGCCTCCGCGCCGCGCTTCTACGGCAGCACGGTCCGCTTCCACGGGCGCGTCATGACGACCGGGGCGCTGCTCGCCGAGAAGCAGCGCTTCGCGCGGCGCTGGCCCGAGCGGCGCTACGAGCCGCAGGGGGAGCCGCGGGTCGCCTGCGACGGGCCGAGCGCCACCTGTCTGGTGCGCATCGTCCACGATTTCACCGCGCTGAGCCCGTCCCGCGGGGCGCGCTCGCAGGGCGTGGCCGAACTCACGCTGACGGTGAGCTTCGCCGGCGGGGCCCCGGTGATCGTCTCCGAATCGAGCCGCGTCCTGAGCCGCGCGGGCGCGTGACACGGGGATCAGCGACCGCATCGACCGGATACGCCGGCCGATCCATGCTGTAGAAGCCCGAGACGGACGCCGTCATCGGTGGCGCTCCCGGACCGAACGAGAACACCGAACGAGAACAAGGCATCGCGCGTGAAGGGATCGGCAAAGGCCGCAGGCCGGAGCAAGGACGAGACGGCGGCCGCGCCCGAGGCGCCGGTCTCCGAGGACGACCGCCGCATCCGCGCGCTGATCCTGGCCGAACTCGACCGGCGCGGGGCGCGGCCGGTGGCGCGCCGGACGCTGGCCCTGATCGCCGAGGGCTTCGTCGAGCCCGCCGACGGCGTGCCCGGCTACCGCATCGTCGACCGGACCGGCGCGGTGCGCCTGCGGGGCGAGGCCGGGACGGGGGTGCCGCTGACGCTGCACGACCTCATCGAGGAGCTTCGCGAGCAGCACGCCCCGCTCTTCGTCCCCCCTGCCCCCGAGCCGGAGCCGGAACCGCCCCGCGACACCATTGCCGACGTGCGGGCCGCGGGAGCCCGTTTCGTCGAGACGCAATCGGCCCTGGCGCGCTCGCTGGCCAACAGCTCCGCCGAGCGCAGCCGGGCGCTCGCCAGCGCCGCGAGCGAGACCGTCGAGGGTTGGCGCAGCCGGCTCGCCGAGCGCCTGAAGGCGCGGCCGCGGCCCGCGCCGGTCGGGACCTCCGTCGATCCGGCCGGGACAGGGCCGGCCGGGACAGGGCAGACCGAACCTGCTTGGACCGGACCGAACGCGGCGGAGCGCCTGGCCGAGGCGCGCGCCCGCGTCGGGGAGGGCTGGCGGCGCGTGGCCGGGGGGATCCAGCCGCGCCGGACCGCGACGCGGCTGCGCGACCTGACGGAGGATGCGCTCGCCTCCGGCAGCCGCCGCCCGGTCGCGCTGCTGGCGCTCGGCGCCCTGGCGGGCGCGGGCCTCGTCGCCGCGCTCTCCCTGAGCGGACGCGACGCGGTGGAGGGCGAGCGGCCCGTCCCGCAGACTGCCGAAGCCCGTCCGCCGCAGACGGCACCGGCCGGAACGCCGGCCGAGGCGCCGCCGGCAAGGGACCGCGCGACGGCGGAGGATCCGGCCCCCGACGCGCCCCCGGACACGGCGGGCGCCGAAGCCGAGCGGCCGGCCGATCCGGAGCCGCCGCGCAAGAACGCCAACGCCATCGTCGGCGTGCCGGAGGTGATCGACACGGCGACGCTGCGGGTGGGCGGCAAGCTCGTGCGCCTGTTCGGCGTCGAGTGGGTCCGCGGCGGTCAGGCCGACGAGCTGAGCAAGTACCTGCGCAAGCGCTCGGTCACCTGCCAGCCCGCCCCCGGCAGCAGCGCCTATATCTGCACGGTCGAGGGGCGCGACCTCTCAGAGGTGGTGCTGTTCAACGGCGGCGGCCGCGCCTCGTCGGAGGCGACGCCGGATCTCGCCGCCGCCGAGGACCATGCCCGCACCGAGCGGCTCGGCGTCTGGAAGCGGTGAGGCGTCAACCCGGCTGCGGTTGAGACAGCGTTCGCTCGATCACGTCGAATTGCGCCCACTCCCATCATCGCGAGGCGAGACCGAAGTCATCAACCGGAAACGGTGTCAGAGCAGGGGCTGGCGCGCGGCGGCGTCCTCGCGGGCGCAGATGGTGGGGTCGGGCTTCGTCCCCTCCCCGCCCAGGGCGCGCCTCAGGTCGGCCCGGGCGCGCTCCAGGTCGGCGCGAAAGCCCGGATCGGTCAGGAGCACCGAGACCAGCGCCGAGGCGCCGGTGCGGGCGGCCTCCACGTCGCTGAGCCAGTGGACGCCGCACACCACGCGGCTCTCGCCGTAGAGCCGGCTGCGCACCAGGAACTGCGTCGCCTTCTCCGGCATCAGGTTCGCCATGATCATCCCGTAGGCCCAGCCCTGCCCGGCATGGCCGGACGGGTAGCTGAAGCTGTCGGCGAGTTCGGGCGTCCGGGCGACGCAGATCGGCGCCTCGTTGCCGACGAAGGGGCGCAGGCGACGGTAGCGCCGCTTGGCCACGCGGGTCGCGCGGGCGACGTCGATGCGGGCTCGGTCGAGGAGCCGCATCAGGTCGGGCACGCGCGTCTGGTCGATGCGCTGGCCGAGCACGCAGGCGTAGTCCTCGAGAAGCGCGGCCCCGCCGTCGGCGACGTCGTTGGTGGCGAGCGCCCAGCGCGGACTGCCCTGGTAGGCCCGCGTGGCGTTGTACATCGCCCGGTCCGCCGCCTCCGCCGCCGAGTGCCCGGCGGGCGGCGGCGGCAGGATCGCCACGAGGTTCGGCGTCGCCTCCTCGCTGAGATAGCCCTTCGGGGCGGCGGCGGTGAGCTTGTCCTTCTCCAGGGCGGGCGCGGAGGTCGCCGGGCCGGACGAGCCCGACGGCTGGGCATGGAGGGGCACGACGTGGAGCGGTCCGGTCGCGAGGATCAGCGTCAGCAGGGCGGCGAGGCGCACCGGCGCACGGGTCGGGCGAGACATCGGAGACAGCAGCTTTCGGGCACCGGTGCGAAGGAGGGGACGGCGGAGAGGAGGCCGGGCATCAGTCTCGGACCGATGCTTCGGGCCTGTCTAGAAGGGGCGTGCGACAGACGCGTCACAGTCCGATCCCGCTGTCATACAAAATTCGCTTGCGAAACCCGCCCGATCCCGCCGATCTCCGAGGGCGGGTCAGGCCGCCCGGATCGCGGCGGCGACGGCGCCCGGGAATTCCTCGTGGGGGCTCAGCGCTCCCGGCACGGGGACGGCCGCGACGCGGCCGGTGCCGATCAGGGCGTCCATCTCGGCGCCGGAGCGGCGCGGCGCCTTCTCCGGGCGCAGCACCCGCACCGGAGGCAGGCCGTCGCCGAACAGGGCCAGGAAGTCGTCGCGGGACGCGACCGGATCGAGGCCGCCCGTCACGAAGGCCGCCGTGCCGAACCGGCCCCGGCTCTGCCGGGTGATGCGGTGCTTGGCGGCGACGACGGCCGGCGTGACATGCGCCGGCTCGGCATAGACGTGGGCGCGCATCATCCGTCCGATGACCGGCGGGCTGATGTTGATCCGGTAGAGCGCCTCGCCGAGGAACGGCATCTCGACGATGCGGCGGATCCGTCCGAACCACGCGGCGCGCTCCGGGCCCATGGCGGTCGGCAGCGGTCCGCGCCAGGTCGGCGCCACGAGCACGAGCCGGGCGAAGGCGCCGGGATGGCGGCGCGCGGCGGCCACGAGGTAGGGCGCGGCGTGGCCCGCGGCGACGCCGAGCGCGTAGGGGCCGGGCGCGGCCGCGAGCAGCGCGTCGAGGAAGGCGTGCAGGTTGGCCGGGTTCAGCGGCAGCCGCACCCGGGGATGCGCGCCGAAGCCCGGCCAGTCGGGCACGAGGCAGCGATGGGTATCGCCAAGGTCGCGGGCGAGCGGCAGCATCTCCTCGCGGGCCGAGATCGAGGAGAGGGCGGGCAGGAGCAGCGCCTCGGCGCCCTCCCCGATCACGGCGCAGGGCGTCGCCACCCGGTGCCCCGCGACGGTGAGGTCGAGGGTTCGGGTGGCGGCCGAGGAGCTGGCCGAGGCCATCAGGTCCGCAGCAGCTCGTTGATGCCGGTCTTGGCGCGGGTGCCGGCATCGACGCGCTTGACGATCACGGCGCAGTAGAGGCCGGGGCCGGGGGTGCCGTCGGGCAGCGGCTTGCCGGGCGTCGTTCCCGACACCACCACGGAATACGGAGGCACGCGTCCGAAAAAGGTCTCGCCGGTGGTGCGGTCGATGATGCGGGTCGAGGCGCCGATATAGACGCCCATCGACAGGACCGAGCCCTCGCCGATGATCACGCCCTCGGCGACCTCGGCGCGGGCGCCGACGAAGCAGTTGTCCTCGATGATGACCGGGTTGGCCTGGAGCGGCTCCAGCACGCCGGCGATGCCGGCGCCGCCCGAGATGTGACAGTTCTTGCCGACCTGGGCGCAGGAGCCGATCGTGACCCAGGTATCGACCATGGTGCCCTCGCCGACATGGGCGCCCAGATTGATGAAGCTCGGCATCAGCACCGCGCCGGGCGCGATGTAGGAGCCGCGGCGCACGAAGCAGCCCGGCACGGCGCGGAATCCCGCGGCGCGGAACTCGGCCTCAGTCCAGCCGGAAAACTTCGAGGGCACCTTGTCCCACCACGCCGAGGAGCCGGGACCGCCCTCGATCGGCACCATGTCGTTGAGGCGGAAGGAGAGCAGCACCGCCTTCTTGAGCCACTGGTTCACCTGCCAGGACTCACCCGCCTTCTCGGCGACCCGCGCCTTCCCGGAATCGAGCAGGTTCAGCGCCTCGTCCACCGCCTCGCGCACGGCGCCGGTGGTCGCGGTCGAGATGCCCGCGCGCTCCTCCCAGGCGACTTCGATGGTCTGTTCGAGATCGGCGTGTGACATCGGCGTGTTCCGGACTCTATACGGCGCGAAAGGTGGTCGTGCTTACAAAAGCCGTCCGGTCCTGTCACCGTTTGCGTGGCGCGAGGCCGATCAGCCGCTCCCGCACGCCGGACAGGCCCCGCGCGAGGTCCAGCAGTTCCGCGGCCATGCCGTCGTGGATCGCCGCCGCCGCGGCGGGAAACTCGCGCAGGACGCGGCTCATCAGCGAGGGGGTCACGCGCATCACCTCGGATGTCTCCTGCGCGCGGGCGTCGGCAGGACGTGGGACGGGCCGGAAAAGGGCGTTGCGTCCGATCACGCCGGAGCGGGAGACCGTCACCGGCGGCGCCTCGGGCCGCGTCGGAGCGAGCGCGATGGTGCCGGACATGACGACGTAGCCGCCGTCGGACGGCGCGCCGCGGGCGAACAGCAGCTCGCCCTCCTCCAGGTGGCGCCGCTCACCGGCGAAGGAGAGCAGGCGCAGGGCATCGCGCTCGAACAGCTCGAACACGGGCGCCGCGGCGAGGATCGCGATGTCGTCGTCGAGCCCCAACGCTTGTCCGCCCCCGGCCGCGATACGCTACGCCGCTTGCATCGCCTCGAATCCAAGAGCCGGCAACCACTTTTCGGGGGATGCTCGACTGCCCACGCGCAAGCTTAGCCGATGCGGGGACGACGCGATACGCTGTCCGGGCAGGGGCTGTGCAGGAAGGTGGATAGGTGCTTTCCCCGAGGCCGCGCGTCAGGGCAGCAGCTTGTAGCCGCCGCCCTCGGTGACGAGGATCGCGGCGACCGCCGGGTTCGGCTCGATCTTCTGGCGCAGCCGGTAGATATGCGTCTCGAGGGTATGGGTGGTGACGTGGGCATTGTAGCCCCACACCTCGGCGAGCAGCGTGTCGCGCCCGACCACCTCGCGCCCCGCCCGGTAGAGGTAGCGCAGAATCGCCGTCTCCTTCTCGGTGAGCTTCAGCTTGGAGCCGCGCTCGCCCACCAGCAGCTTCGCCCCGGGGCGGAAGGTGTAGGGGCCGATGCGGAACACCGCGTCCTCGCTCGCCTCGTGCTGGCGCAGTTGCACCCGGATCCGGGCGAGCAGCACGGCGAACTTGAACGGCTTGACCACGTAGTCGTTGGCGCCCGCCTCCAGGCCCTCGACCATGTCGTCGTCAGATTCCTGCGCGGTCAGCATGATGATCGGACCGCGATAGCCGTTGCGACGCAGGGTCCGCACCGCCTCGCGGCCGTCCATGTCGGGCAGGGCGACATCCATCACAACGAGATCGACCGGCTCCTGCGTGACGCGGTTCAGAGCGCCCGTGGCCGTCGGCTCGCCGATGACGGAGAATTCGTCATAGGCGTCGATCTGCTCCGTCAGTGCCTCACGCAGGGCGTCGTCGTCGTCGCAGACGAGGAGGCAATAAGGGTTAGACATCGACGCAGCGGCTCTCGACAAGCTTTCCGGTCACCTGGACTTCGCGGAACGATCAGGCAGGCGGCCTAGACAATTTCAAGGCGGCACGCCGATCCGAAGGGGCATATTGCCCATCGGCTGGCCGCGACCGGAACCCTAACGGCTCCGCCCGATGACAAACCTAGTTCGTTTTACGCGCCGGGAAATCCGGATTGCGCGCTTATGCAGAATTTTCGCCATGTTCCACCGCTCTCTGCCGCGACACGACGTCAGATCAGGCGCCTTTCGGGACAGGTTGGGACGAACCGGCAATGCGACGCCCTCAGGTTGCGAAGCGGAACGGCGGCGAAACCGGAGGGAAGGGGAAGGCCGGCGCCCTCGGCCTGCTGCGGGTGCGCCCGCTCCCCGGCGACCCGACCCGCGGCACGCTGATCGCGGGGGGAAGCGTGATCCCCTGCGCCCTCGGGCGCTCCGGCATCACCAGCCGCAAGCGCGAGGGGGATGGCGCCTCGCCGCGGGGGGTGTTCCGCCTGCGCGGCGGCTTCTACCGGCCCGACCGCTTCCCCGTCCGCCCCGTCAGCGCACTTCCCCTGCGGGCGACGCGCCGCGACGACGGCTGGTGCGACGCGCCGCAGGACCGGCGCTACAACCGGCCGATCCGGCTGCCGAGCACGGCGGCGAGCGCCGAGCGGCTCTGGCGCGACGACGGCCTCTACGATCTCGTGATCGACCTCGATTACAACCGCGGGCCGATCCGCCCGGGCCGAGGCTCGGCGATCTTCCTCCACATCGCCCGCAGCGGCTACCAGCCGACGGAGGGCTGCGTCGCCCTGAAACCCGCCGACCTGCTGCGCCTGCTCCGCCGCCTCGGACCCGCGACCCGGATGAGGATCGGACGATGACGAGGCGCTGATCGGCTCCCGTATCACGCGCGCTCAGGTTCGTTTCGCCCGCCGCCCGAAGATCGCCGTGCCGACGCGAACATGGGTCGCGCCCATCTGGATCGCCGCCGGGAAATCCGCGCTCATCCCCATCGACAGGATCGGCAGGCCGTGGCGCTCGGCGATCCGGGCGAGCAGGGCGAAATGGGGGGAGGGCGGGTCCTCGGCCGGCGGGATGCACATCAGGCCGTGGATCGCGAGCCCGTGGGTCTCGCGGCACTCCGAGAGCAGCACATCGACCTGATCGGGGGCGACGCCGGCCTTCTGCGCCTCGTCGCCGGTGTTCACCTGGATCAGGAGCTTGGGCGCGCGGCCGGTCCGCTCGATCTCCTTGGCGAGCGCCGCGGCGAGCGACAGCCGGTCGAGGGAGTGGATCACGTCGAACAGCTCGACCGCCTCGCGCGCCTTGTTCGACTGGAGCGGGCCGACGAAATGCAGCTCGACGTCCGGATAGCGCTCCCGCAGCGCCGGCCACTTGGCCCGCGATTCCTGCACGTAGTTTTCGCCGAAGATCCGCTGCCCCGCCTCCAGCGCCGGCAGGATGCCCTCGGCCGGCACCGTCTTCGAGACGGCGACGAGGTGGACGCTCGCCGGATCGCGCTCGCTGTCCTCGGCCGCGCGGCGGATGGCGGCGCGCACCTCCGCGAGCCCGGCGGCGACGTCGGCCTCGCCGACCGGCGGCTTCGCGTCGAGAGACGCGACGTCGAGGGGCTGATCCGTGGTCTGGCTCTGATCGGTCATGGACCCTCCTTGCGGCGGTGCCGCCGCGACTTCAAGGGCGGCGGCGCCTTTCCATCACCCCCGCCGGCGATATGCTGACGTCTCCCCGTCCAACGGAGAAGTCGCACCCGATGTTCGATACGCCCGCCGACGCCCAGGCCCAGCTCGCGCCCTCGTTCCCGCGCCCGCAGGTCGAGGTGGTGGTCGAGGCGCTGGTGCCGACCCTCGAGTTCCGACCGGTGCCGAAGGGCGGCGCCGATCCCGGCGGCACGCGGATCGGCGGAACTCCCGACCTGCCGCCGGGCCTCGCTTGGCCGCGCCGGGCCAAGCCCGCCGACGTCGAGGCGATCGCCAAGCGCGGGAACGCGGAGGCCGGGGAGGAGATGCGGCGGCACTTCCGCAGGGAACTGCCCTACGCCTTCTTCGCGCAAGTCGATCTCGGCGAGGCGAGAGGGAAGGGCGCGTTCGCCGAGGCCCTGCCGGGGCACGGACGGCTCCTGTTCTTCTACGACCTCACCGCCGGCCCCTGGGACAACGGCACCGAATCCGCCCGCGTGATCTGGGACGAGACCCCGCGCGAGGGGCTGGCCGCGCAGGTCATGCCGCCCGACCTCGCCGCGGCGGACGAGGAGCACCGGGCGGAGATCGCCAAGGTCAACCACCGGTTCAAGCTGCCCCCGCCGAAGCCGGATGCCGGCACGCCTTATGGCGGCCCGGCCCGGCCGATGCGCCTGCACGCCACCCTGCGCCCGCCGGCCGTCGAGAGCCTGGAGATGGCGGCGCGGCCGGCCCTGAAGGCGGCGCTGGCGCCCCGCACCGATGGCGCGGAGGGCCCCCGCGACGCCTATCAGGATCTCTTCGCGAAAGCGTTCGACAGCTACTATGGGGCCGCCAATGCGGGCCGGCGCAACCAGCTGCTGGGCTCGCCGCTGCCGGAGCAGAGCGATCCGCGCTTCGAGGCGGAGGTCGTCAGCCGCTTCGGCGTGCAGCATCTCGACCGGGAGGCGTGGAAGGCGCAGCGGCCCGAGATCGAGGCCGGCGCGCGCTCCTGGCGCCTGCTCCTCCAGATCGATGTCGGCGACTTCCTGCAGGAGAGCGGCGAGGGCACCGTCTATTTCCTGATCCGCGCCGCCGATCTCGCGGACCGCCGCTTCGACCGGGTGGTGGCGGTCTATCAGCAGACCTGAGCCGCGCCCGCGGCTCCTCTTCGATCGTTGATCCGTGATCGTTGACCCTCGGCCGCGCGGATATGCTAGGTGCCGGGCTCCGGCCCCCGCGACAGCGTCGCGCGGCCCGCTCCCTTTTCCGCTGATCCCGGCGCCCCCGATGACCGATTCCGCACAGCCCTCCCCGACAGTTCAAGAACGCTACAACGCGAAGGATGCCGAGCCGCGCTGGCAGCAGGCCTGGGACGCGGCCAAGCTCTACCAGACGAAGAACGACGACCCGCGCCCGAAATACTACGTGCTGGAGATGTTCCCCTACCCTTCGGGGCGCATCCATATCGGCCACGTGCGCAACTACGCCATGGGCGACGTGGTGGCCCGCTACAAGCGTGCCAAGGGCCACAACGTGCTCCACCCGATGGGCTGGGACGCCTTCGGCCTGCCGGCCGAGAACGCGGCCATGGAGCGCAAGGTCAACCCGCGGGACTGGACCTACGCCAACATCGCCACCATGCGCGGTCAGCTCCAGAGCATGGGCCTGTCGCTCGACTGGAGCCGGGAGATCGCGACCTGCGATCCCGACTACTACAAGCACCAGCAGCGCATGTTCCTCGACTTCCTGGCCAAGGGTCTCGTGACCCGGCGCACGGCGAAGGTGAACTGGGACCCGGTCGATCACACCGTGCTCGCCAACGAGCAGGTCATCGACGGCCGCGGCTGGCGCTCGGGCGCGCTGGTCGAGCAGCGCGAGCTGACCCAGTGGTTCTTCAAGATCACCGATTTCGCCCAGGACCTGCACGACGCCCTCGACGGGCTGGAGCGCTGGCCGGAGAAGGTCCGGCTGATGCAGCGCAACTGGATCGGCCGCTCGGAAGGGCTGGAGGTGCGGTTCGCGCTGACCGCGCCGTTCGCCGGCACGGACGAATTGACGGTCTACACCACCCGCCCCGACACGCTGTTCGGCGCAAAATTCCTGGCGATCTCCGTCGATCATCCGCTCGCCAGGGCGCTGGCCGAGTCCGGACCGCGGGCCGCGGAGCTGCAACGCTTCGCCGAGGAATGCCGCCGCATCGGCACCGCGCAGGAGGCGATCGATACGGCCGAGAAGCTCGGTTTCGACACCGGGCTGACCGTGCGCCACCCGCTCGACCCCGCCTGGGCGCTGCCGGTCTACGTCGCGAACTTCGTGCTGATGGAGTACGGCACCGGCGCGGTGTTCGGCTGCCCCGCCCACGACCAGCGCGACCTCGACTTCTCCAACAAGTACGGGCTCGGCAACACGCCGGTGGTCTGCCCCGAGGGGCAGGACCCCGAGACCTTCATCATCACCGACACCGCCTATGACGGCGACGGCCGGATGATCCACTCGCACTTCCTCGACGGCATGACGACGGACGAGGCGTTTCGGAGTGTCGCCAACCGTCTGGAGAACGAGGTGCTGATGGGGTCTCCCGTCGCGCGCCGAAAAGTGCAGTTCCGCCTGCGCGACTGGGGCGTCTCGCGCCAGCGCTACTGGGGCTGCCCGATCCCGATCATCCACTGCGACGCCTGCGGCCCCGTGCCGGTGCCGGTGGACGACCTGCCGGTGAAGCTGCCGGACGAGGTCTCGTTCGACCAGCCCGGCAACCCGCTGGAGCGGGACCACGCGTGGCGGCAGGTGCCGTGCCCGCGCTGCGGCGAGGCCGCCCGGCGCGAGACCGACACCATGGACACGTTCGTGGACTCGTCCTGGTATTACGCCCGCTTCACCGCGCCCTGGCTCGCGGACGCCCCGACCGACCGGAGAACCGTCGATCACTGGCTCGCGGTCGATCAGTATATCGGCGGCGTCGAGCACGCGATCCTGCACCTGCTCTACTCGCGCTTCTTCATGCGGGCGATGCGGGAGACCGGCTGGGCGGGCGTCTCGGAGCCCTTCGCCGGTCTGTTCACGCAGGGCATGGTCGTCCACGAGACCTACAAGGACCCCTCCGGCGCCTGGGTGCCGCCGGCCGAGATCCGCTTCGAGACCGAGGGCGGGGAGCGCAGGGCTTTTCACGTGAAAACCGGCGCGCCGATCGAGGTCGGCCCGACGGAGAAGATGTCGAAGTCGAAGAAGAACGTCGTCGATCCCGACGACATCATCGCGAGCTACGGCGCCGACACCGCCCGCTGGTTCATGCTCTCCGACTCTCCCCCTGAGCGCGACGTGATCTGGACCGAGGAGGGCGTGCAGGGCGCCGCCCGCTTTGTGCAGCGCGTCTGGCGTCTCGTCCACGGCGCGGCGGGGGCCGACGGGTCCGGCGGCGGCACCGCCGATGCGGCCCTGCGCAAAGCCGCACACAAGGCGCTCGCGGCCGTCGGCGAGGATATCGAGCGGCTGCGCTTCAACCGCTGCGTCGCCCACATCTACACGCTCGCCAACGCCCTCGACGAAGGCCTGCGCGGCGGCGCGTCCGGGGCGGCGGCGGGGGAGGCGGGGCGCATCCTCGTGCAGCTCATCGCGCCGATGATGCCGCACTTGGCCGAGGAGTGCTGGCGCGTGCTCGGCGGGGAGGAGCTCGTCGCCGAGGCGTCCTGGCCCGTGGCCGATCAGGCGCTGCTGGTCGAGGACGAGATCACCCTGCCGGTGCAGATCAACGGCAAGAAGCGGGCGGACGTCACCGTGCCGCGGGACGCCGACGCCAAGGCCGTAGAGGCGGCGACCCTGGCGCTGGAGCCGGTGCAGCGCGCCCTCGAAGGCCGGGCTCCGAGAAAGGTCATCGTCGTGCCGGGCCGGATCGTGAACCTGGTGGTGTGACAGCCGTCTTATAGGGTTTCCGGTTGTTCGCCTTGGTCAGAGCCTGGCCTGTCCCCTCCCCCTTGTGGGGAGGGGTTCGGGGTGGGGG
>NZ_JBELQE010000096.1:0-29297 GCF_040270385.1 Methylorubrum podarium
CCCCACAAGGGGGAGGGGACGAGCCATGCTCTGACCGAGGCGATCGACCGGAAACCGAATGAAGGGTTGGATTGGAGAACGCCGTCGGCTTTCGTAGAAGGCTGCACCCCCTTCCCGCCACGCTCTCCATCGGCCCATGCACGTCCGCCACGACCCCACCGCCCCCGAATCCGAGACGATCGGGTTCGACGCCTTCCTCGCCGTCGACATCCGCGTGGGCACCGTCGTCTCGGCCGAGCCCTTCCCCGAGGCGCGCAAGCCCGCGATCAAGCTCGTCATCGATTTCGGGCCGGTGATCGGCACCAAGCGCTCCAGCGCGCAGATCACCGAGCACTACGCGCCCGACGCCCTGGTCGGCCGGCAGGTCGCGGCGGTGGTGAACTTTCCGCCGCGCCAGATCGGAAAGTTCCTCTCCGAGGTGCTGACCCTCGGCTTCGCCGACGCGGCCGGCGCCGTCGTGCTGTTCGCCCCCGACCAGCCGGTGCCGGACGGCAGCCGGCTGTTCTGACGCCAGGGCCACCCTGGCTTTTGCCGGCCTCAGTCGCCGGCGCCCGCCTCCGCGGGCTTAGGCTGTCGCTCCGCTCGACGCCTCGGCGGAGCCGAGGCACGCTCCGCGCGGCGCTGTTCGCGCCGCGAAGCCGCTCACGCGGCTTCGGGTGATCGCCTCGGTTCCACATCTCCTCGGGTTGCCGCCTCACGGCCGCCTGCGATAGAGCCGGGCTTCCCTTCAAAGAACCGCTCCGATCGGCGACGACATGGCCAAGGCCGACACCCTGAAACCCCGCTTGCCGCGCGGCTTTCCCGACCGCACCGAGGCCGACATCCTGGCCCAGGGGCGCATGCTGGACACGATCCAGCAGACCTTCGATCTCTACGGCTTCGAGGCGCTGGAGACCCCCTTCGTCGAGTACACCGAGGCGCTCGGCAAATTCCTGCCCGACCTCGACCGGCCGAACGAGGGCGTCTTCTCGTTCCAGGACGACGACGAGCAGTGGCTCTCGCTCCGCTACGACCTGACGGCGCCGCTCGCCCGCCACGTGGCGGAGAACTTCGACGCCCTGGCCAAACCCTATCGCAGCTACCGGGCGGGCTACGTCTTCCGCAACGAGAAGCCGGGGCCGGGCCGGTTCCGCCAGTTCATGCAGTTCGATGCCGACATCGTCGGCGCAGGGAGCGTCGCGGCGGATGCCGAGACCTGCATGCTGATGGCCGACACGCTGGAGCGGCTCGGGCTCGCGGGCCAGTACGTGGTCAAGGTCAACAACCGCAAGGTGCTCGACGGCGTGATGGAGGCGATCGGCCTCGCCGGCCCCGACAAGGCCGGCCAGCGCCTCACCGTGCTGCGCGCCATCGACAAGCTCGACCGTCTCGGCGCGGACGGCGTGCGCCTGCTGCTCGGCCCCGGCCGCAAGGACGAGAGCGGCGACTTCACCAAGGGCGCCGGCCTCGCCGACGAGGCCATCGAGCGCATCCTGGCCTATGTCGGCTTCGAGGCGAGCCCGCACGACGGCGCCGACCGGATGGCGTTCTGGGAAAAGTTCTTCGGCTCCTGGCACGCGGTGGTCGGCGATTCGGAGACCGGCCGCGAGGGCATCGCCGAACTCCACGCCATCATGCGGCTGTGCGAGGCGGCGGGCTACGGCCGCGACCGCGTGCGGGCCGACCCCTCCGTGGTGCGCGGGCTCGAATACTATACCGGCCCGGTCTACGAGGCGGAGCTGACCTTCCCGGTCACCAACGAGGACGGCCAGACCGTCCGCTTCGGCTCGGTGGCGGGCGGCGGGCGCTACGACGGCCTCGTCGGCCGCTTCCGCTCCGAGCCGGTGCCCGCGACCGGCTTCTCCATCGGCGTCTCGCGGCTGTTCTCGGCCCTGCGGCTGACCAAGAGCCCGCTGGTGGACGGCGCGGCCAAGCCCGGTCCCGTCGTCGTGCTGGTTCTGGATCGCGAGAACATCGCCGAGTATCAGGCGCTGGTCGCGCGGCTGCGGGCGGAAAACATCCGGGCCGAGCTCTATCTCGGTGCGGCCGGGATGAAGGCGCAGATGAAATATGCCGACCGCCGCCGCGCGCCCGCGGTGGTGATCCAGGGCTCCAACGAGCGCGAGGCCGGCGAGGTCCAGATCAAGGACCTGATCGAGGGCGCCCGCGCCGCCGAGGCCATCGCCAGCAACGCCGAGTGGAAGGCCGCCCGCCCCGCGCAGGTCTCGGTGCCGGTGGAGCGGATGGTCGAAACGGTCCGCGAGACGCTCGCCCGGCATTTCGGGTGATACGTCCTTAAGTCATCGATCCGCTCGAGCGCATCCCCTCTCCCCGCCGTGCGGGGAGAGGGCTTTGCCGACCTCGTCGTCGGCAAAGCAAGGCGGCAGCCGAAGGTGAGGGGCTTGGCCGAAGAAGACTCTTCCTGAGCCGCCCCCTCACCCTCGCTCCGGCTTCGCCTCCGCTTCCGGCCTGCACGACAGGGTGCAGGCCGGCCTCTCCCCGCACGCGGGGAGAGGGGAAGATCCGGTGATGTCCCTTACAGACGGTGCGCCGTCCGCTCGGTCGGGTCGAAGTCCGGCCGCGGGCCGGTCGCTTGGCCGGTCGCTTGGCCAGCCGCTTGGCCGGTGGCCGGACCACCCGGCTGGCCGCCCGGCGCGTTCGCACGCTTGACCGCCGCGTCGAGGTTCTCGGGATCGAGCGCCGTCTCGACGAAGGCGCGGCCGCGATGGGTCAGGTCGCGGGCGTAGCGGATGCCCTGGTCGCGCAGGTCGTCGGCGTAGGGGCCGAGCGCCCGGTCCTCCTGGCGGGTGCGCGGCAGGAGCGCGCCGAGCAGCAGGCCGGCGGCGAGGCCGACGACGCCGACGAGGAGCGGGTTCTCGGAGACGAACTGCTCGGTGGCGGTGCGGCCCTCGTGCAGGCGGCGGGTGCCGCGATCGGCGAGGTCGGCCGCGCGCCGGCGATGCGTCTCGTAGCGGTCCTCGGCCCAGGAGCGGGCATCCTCGTAGGTCTCGCCCGCGCGCTCACGTACCGAGCGGACCGTGTCGCTGGCCTGATTGCGGGCGGCGTCGGCCGCCTCACTCACCCGGTTCTTGAGCTCGGAGGCCCGGTCCGCCGCCTGGTCGCGGAGGTTGCGCGCGCTGTCCCGCGCCTCTTCGGCCTTGTCCTGTATTCCGGCCTGGAGGCGGGCATTGGCCTCGCGGCCCTGCGCCGTCGCCCGGTCGGAGATGTCGTGCAGGCTGTGATCGACGCTGCCCTCGCGGGGCATGCCGGACCGGGCGGCGATGTTCTCGGGCAGGGTCTCCACCGGCGCGCCGGTGGGCGGCGTGGTGACCGGGCCTTGATGGTTCGGGCCTTGGCTCATGATCGACTCCCTTGTCTTCCGGCCGGCGGCGCGGGGATTCGCGCGCGGCCCGTGAGGCTCGGACGTGGTGTCTCAGACCTGCCGCTCGGGCGGCAGGTCGTGGAGGGGACGCCCGCCGGGGGCGTCGGGGTCGTAGGTGCGGTCGGCGCCCGTGACCGTGACGGGCTTGGCCGCCACCGGGACCACGGCGCGGGTGGTCGGGCGGCGGACGGTCCGCATGCCGTTCAGCAGCAGGCCGACGCCGGCCGCGATCAGCAGCACCGGCAGGGGATTGCGCCGCACCGCCAGCAGGGCGTCGTCGTAGAAGCCGCTGTAGGGCGTCTGCCGGGCCGAGCCGAGCATCTCGTCGACGAGGCTCGACGCGTTGAGGCGTCCCTGGATCCGGTCGATCGTCTCGTCGAGCCGCGCGCGGCTCTGCTCGATGTCCTTCTCCAGGTCCGAGATCGATTCGCTCATCCCGAAACCCTTTCCGTCAGCGCGCGGGCATCCTGCCGGACCTGCCGCGAGGTCCGGGTCGGCGCGAGATTCGACAGCGACATCGCCCGGGCGCCGATGACGCCGAGGATCACCGCCACGAGCAGCATGCCGCCGCCCACGAGCAGCGCCGCCAGCCACTCGGACCCGACCAGCGTCGCGACGAACTTCACCAGGGCGCCGATCAGCACCAGCATCGCCGTGACCGCGAACACCGCCGCCAGCACCATCATCGCGAGACCGATGAACAGCGAGCGGACGTTGTTCGTCATCTCCGTGCGGAAGAGGGCGATCTCCTTGCTGGCAAGCTCGCTCGCCTCGCGCAGGGCATCGGCGACGAGGGACTGGATCGAGGAAGAGGGCGGAGGTGGTGGGGGATTGGGGCTTGCCATGGCGTCGTCCCCTCAGGCCCGGTAGCCGTCGTAGGCGCGGCCCGTGCGGCGATCCAACCCGCGGTCCGCCTCCGCCTCGCCCGACGCCTTGACGAAGCGCGACAGCAGGAAGCCCGCGGCGAAGGCGCCCACCGCGACCGTCACCGGGGAGCGGCGGGCATAGGCCTCCGCCTCGCGGTAGAAGTCGTCGAGGCTGCGCCGCTCGATCGAGCCGGCGAGGTCGTCGAGACCCTCCGCCGCGCTGTCGAAGAAGGCGCGGATGTTGGGGCGGTCGTCGAAGGTCTGGCCCGAATCGCGCAGGGACTTGGCGAGGTCCGAGACGGAGCGGGCGGCCTCGCCCTTGCGGTCGTCGACATAGGCGAGGGCCTGCTGGCGCGCGGCGGCGGCGAGGCCCTTGCTGCGCTCGGCCGCGAGGCTCGCGGTGTCCTCCACGTCGTGGCGCAGATCCTCCAGATCGGCCTTGGTCTCGGCCGGCTTGGTGTTGGCCGGTTTGGCGCCGCCGACGGGATCTGGGGACGCGGACGATGTCATGGGCGTGTCTCCGGGTAGGCTTGGTGGACCGGTGCGGATGCGCGTCGATCCGTGATGAACTCGGCCGGAGAACCGTTGGCTGCCTCGCGGAGTTCCGTTTTCAGAGCCCCTTCCGCACGGCCCCTGCCGAATGGAGAGGGTTCCCGCGTAAGAAGAAAAAGCGAGGAAGCACCGTCGCTCCCATGGTGATGTCTCCGTCGATGGCGGGTCCTGGACGCGTTCCGTTCCGGGGCCGGATGTCAGCACCCGTTCAGCTTCGCCCTTGCATGGTGGCGGCGGCTCTGCTGCACTGCCGGAAGCGCGGGTATCGACGCGGGCAGACGCGGGAGCCGGGCGGGCGGATGCGGGACGGAACAGCGGTGACATCGACGGGCCGCCCGCTTGACCCGCGGGAGGGGATGCGCTTGGCTGCCCTTCGACGGATCGCGCTCCGCTTCCGCGCGTTTTCCCACAGACGCAAGACCCTCAAGACCCTTAGGCCGGCGCGCCCGACGTGCCGGCCCCAGCGAGGACCGGAGCCGGGTTCGTGGCACGTCTGATCATTGTCTCCAACCGTGTCGCCGTGCCCGCCGAGGGCAAGGACGCGGTCTCCGCCGGGGGCCTCGCCGTCGCGGTCAAGGAAGCCTTCTCCTCCTACGAGGGGCTGTGGTTCGGCTGGAGCGGCAACATCTGCGACAACCCGAGCACCGAGCCGGAACTGATCGACCGCGGGCCGATCCAGTACGCCGTCCTCGACCTCTCGCCGCAAGACCATCGCGAGTACTACGCCGGTTTCGCCAACCGGGCGCTCTGGCCGATCATGCATTACCGGATCGGGCTGGGGACCTTCTCCCGCTCGGATTATGCCGGCTACCAGCGCGTCAACCAGACCTTCGCCCAGGCGCTCGCCAAGCTGGTCGAGCCCGACGACCTGATCTGGGTGCACGATTACCACCTGCTGCCGCTGGCGAGCGAGCTGCGCGGCCAGGGCATCGCCAACCCGATCGGCTACTTCCACCACATCCCGTGGCCGGCGGCGGACGTGTTCAACACCCTGCCGGCGAGCAGCGAGTTGCTGCGCGCCATGGCCGATTACGACCTGATCGGCCTCCAGACCGATTCGGACGTGCAGAACCTCTCGCGCAACTTCATCGACACGATGCGCGCGATCCCCCTCGGCGGCGGCTCGATGATGGTGGACGGGCGGCGCACCCGGATCCGTTCCTTCCCCATCGGCATCGACGTCGCCAGCTTCAAGGAGGCCGCCGACAAGGCTGGCTCCAACAAGGTGGTGCGCGAGACCATGGCGGGGCTTCGCACCCGCAAGCTGCTGATCGGCGTCGACCGGCTCGACTACTCGAAGGGCGTGCCGGAGCGGATGGAGGCGGTGGACCGCTTCTTCGCCTCGAACCCGGACCAGCGCGGCAACGTCGTCTACATCCAGATCACCCCGAAATCCCGCAGCGAGGTGCCGGAATACGAGCAGCTCGCCCGCGAGGTGAACGAGAAGGTCGGCGACATCAACGGCATGCTCGGCGAGCCGGCCTGGACGCCGATCCAGTACGTCACTAAGGCCTATCCGCGGCCCGTCCTCGCGGGGCTCTACCGCGCGGCCCGCGTCGGCCTCGTCACGCCGATGCGCGACGGCATGAACCTGGTCGCCAAGGAATACGTCGTCGCCCAGAGCGAGGAGGATCCCGGCGTCCTCGTCCTCTCCAAGTTCGCCGGCGCCGCCCGGCAGCTCCCGGAGGCGCTGCTCGTCAACCCGTACGACCGCTTCGAGGTCGCCGAGGCGATCCGGCAGGCGCTCTACATGCCCCGCGGCGAGCGCCTGGAGCGCTGGAAGCCGATGGCGGAGCGCATGCTGCGCGAGGACGTCGATTGGTGGGCGCGCTGCTTCATGACGGAGCTGGAGACCTTCCGCACCGTCGAGCGCGAGCCGCCGACCACGGCGGCGGCGGCGGAGTAGGGTTCGCGCACCGCACGACCGACCGGGTTTCCTCCAGATCTCGTCCTCATCCCGAGGTGCCGGAGCGGAGCGCAGGCCTCGATGGATCCTCCGGTTCGCACGAGCGATGTCCGGAGGATCCTTCGAGGCCGCTTGCGCGGCACCTCAGGATGAGGAGATGAATGGGGTCATCGCGCTCTGACGGGCCACCGACCAAAAGAGCCCGCTTCACGAAGGACCGGAATGATCGTCATCGAGGAGGGCCTGCCGACGCCGCTCGGCGCGCATTTCGACGGCCGCGGCGTCAACTTCGCCCTCTTCTCGCAGAACGCGACCCGGGTCGACCTCTGCCTGTTCGAGCCGGGCGCGCGTCAGGAATCGCGCACGATCCGCCTGCCCTGCCGGACCGACGACGTCTTCCACGGCTACCTGCACGGCCTGCTGCCGGGCCAGCTCTACGCCTACCGGGTGTTCGGCCCGTGGGACCCGGCCGCCGGCCACCGCTTCAACCCGGCCAAGCTCGTCATCGACCCCTATGCCCGCGAGATCGCCGGCCGCATCCGCTGGCACGACGCGCTCTACAGCCACCGCCACGGCGGCGCCCGCGAAGACCAGATCGACCGGCGCGACAGCGCCCCCTTCCTGCCCCGCGGCGTGGTCACCCGCCCCGAGACGCCCGATCCCGTCAGCCTGCCCGCCGCGCGGCCGCTCCACGAGACGGTGATCTACGAGGCCCACGTCAAGGCGCTGACCCAGACGCATCCGGCGCTCTCGGAGGCGGAGCGCGGCACCTATCTCGGCCTCGCCCACCCGGCGATCATCGAGCACCTCTTGAGGCTCGGCGTCACCGCCCTCGAACTCCTGCCGATCCAGGCGTTCGCCGACGACCGCTTCCTCGTGGACAAGGGCCTCGTCAATTTCTGGGGCTACCAGCCCTACAACTACTTCGCCCCGGAGCCGCGCTATCTCGGCGAGGGCGGGGCGAGCGGGCTGCGCTTCGCCATCCGCGAACTGGCCTCGGCCGGCATCGAGACCCTGATCGACGTGGTCTACAACCACACGGCGGAGGGCGACCATCTCGGGCCGACGCTGGCCTTCCGCGGCATCGACAACGCGAGCTACTACAAGCTCGACCCCGACAACCTGCGCCGCAACGTCGATTGCACCGGCTGCGGCAACACCCTGAACGTCGCCCATCCGCGGGTGATGCGCATGGTGCTTGATTCCCTGCGCCACTGGGTGACCGCCTACGGCGTGGCGGGCTTCCGCTTCGATCTCGCCACCAGCCTCGGCCGCACCCCGAGCGACTTCTCGCCCCAGGCCGCCTTCTTCCAGGCGGTGCAGCAGGATCCCGTCCTCTCGCGGGTCAAGCTCATCGCCGAGCCCTGGGACATCGGCGGGGGCGGCTACCAGCTCGGCGGCTACCCTTACGGCTGGAGCGAGTGGAACGACCAGTTCCGGGACAATCTCCGCGGCTTCTGGCGGGGCGATTCCGGCACGCTCGCCAAGCTCACGCAGGGGCTCTCGGGCTCGCGCGAGATTTTTCTGCCGTCCGGCCGCTCGCCGCTCGCCAGCATCAACTTCGTCGCCTCGCATGACGGCTTCACGCTGGCCGACGTGGTCGCCTACGCCGAGAAGCACAACGCCGCCAACGGCGAGGAGAACCGCGACGGCCACGGCCACAACCTCTCGGCCAATTACGGCGTCGAGGGACCGACCGACGATGCCCGCATCCTCAGCCTTCGCGCCCGCCAGAAGCGCAACATGCTGGCCTGCGTGTTCTTCGCACAGGGCGTGCCGATGCTGCTGATGGGCGACGAGCGCTCACGCTCGCAGAGGGGCAACAACAACGCCTATTGCCAGGACAACGCCCTGAGCTGGATGGATTGGGAGACCGATCCCGATCCGACGCTCACCGATTTCGTGGCGAACCTCGCCGCCCTGCGCCGGGTCTGCCGCTCCCTGCGGCGGCGCCATTTCCTTCTTGGCAGCCGCGTCGGCGAGAGCGCCCTGAAGGACGTGCACTGGCTCTCCCCCGACGGCACCGAGATGGACGATTCCGCCTGGGGCGACGGCGAGCGCCGCGCCTTCGGCATGCAGATGAGCAACGACATCGAGGGCTCGGAGCGCGTCCTCATCCTCATGAACGCGGCGTCCGAGCCCTGCCCGTTCACGCTGCCCCCGGATCTCGGCGGCCCCTGGCGCCCGGTCTTCGACACCACCCTCGCCACCGGCGCGGTCCCCGACGGGACGCGTCCGCCGGTCCGGGCCGGCGGCACCGTCGACCTGCCGGAGCGGGCGGTGCTGGTGCTGAAATCGCCGCCGATTCTCGATTGAGCCACGCGACCGGGGAAACGGCCCGCGCGTCTCGGCTTCCGCCATCCCCCATGGCATCGTCGAATGGCGTCTCGCCGAGGCGACACGCGACCGGCATCCGTCGCCTTATCTGCCGACAGGAGACGGTGCCTGATACGGGTCCGGGCTGTTATGCTGCTCGAGGAAGATCTCCCGATCGATGAGGTGTTCGGGTTCCAGCCCGGCTTCTCCGAAGACGCGGATGAAATCGTCACCGAGAATCGAACGGCACTCCATCATTGCGGCGTGCTGGGTCCGACTCATCTCTGCCAGGAACTCGTCCTCGTCCATCTGCCGCTGCTCAAGAAGGCCGGCGAGGTGCGACTGCTCCTCCCATAGTTGGCTTCGAACTGCGAGGAGACGCTCGAAGGTCGTCTGGCTGACCGCGACACCCGGCGCCGCCTCGATCAGTGCGCGAAGTTCGGCAACCCGTTCAGGGTGGTAAACGTCCAACATTGCGTCCGTCTCCGATGCTGCCGGATCGGCTCCGACGCCGTGGGCGCCGACCCGGAATGCCAGATACGTGCCGCCCGTTCCGCCTGCATCCGGCGGCCGGTCGGCGTTGCCGCCGGACCCATAGCAAGGACTGAACGACGGATGCCGCCTGTTCTTTCCATAAGTGCCGTAGGTGAAGACCGAAAGCGCGTAGCCGCGCGCGCTCGTCACCAAGATATTGGCCGGACCGAGGATCCAGTTCGCGGCCTGATGGCAGACGCCCGTGACTCCGTAGATGAGACCCGTCGTCGAACCGGGTTTTGATAGGCAGTCCGCAATCGATGAATCCCCCGGCCCGCGGCAGACTTCGCGGCCTCCCTGGTGGCGGCCGAAGCAGCCCCACCTGAGTCCGCAGGAACTGGCGACATAGGTGTGATCCCATTGCCTCGCATTTTGGGCCGGCATGGCGCGACCATAGAGAACCGCCCCCGGCTGACCCGCCATAACGGTCTTCCTCCCCGGAACTTCTGCTCTTGAACTCTGGGAGGCAAGCTAAGCGGCAACCAACGCACTTACAAGTTGTCGATTCGGGTTAAGAGATGGCCCGGCCGGATCGACGCGCATCATCACCGCGGCGGGAACGAATTGGAAAATCAGCCGACGACCTCGGCTTCCTCCGCCCACCGTGGCATCGTGGGATCCGGATCGCGACAGACATGGGGACGGCATCGATGCAGGCGGAGAGCGGCGGCACGGCGCGGGTGACGGTGGTCGATCACCCGCTCGTCCAGCACAAGCTCACGATGATGCGCGACGTCGAGCGCTCGACGAAGGGGTTTCGCGAACTCCTCAACGAGATCGGCATGCTGCTCGCCTACGAGGTCACCCGCGACCTGCCGCTCGAACCGGTCACCATCCAGACGCCGATCCAGGCGATGGAGGGGCGCCGGATCGCCGGCAAGAAGCTCGTGCTCGCCCCGATCCTGCGCGCCGGCGTCGGCTTCCTCGACGGCATGCTCTCGCTGATGCCCTCGGCCCGCGTCGCCCATGTCGGGCTCTACCGCGACCCCGAGACGCTCCAGGCGGTGGAGTACTATTTCAAGAGCCCGTCGGATCTGGCCGACCGCACGGTGCTGGTGCTCGACCCCATGCTCGCCACCGCCAATTCCGCGGTCGCGGCGGTGGAGCGGCTGAAGAGCCGGGGCGCGAAGGATCTCCGCTTCGTCTGCCTGCTCGCCGCGCCCGAGGGCATCGCCCGCTTCCAGGCGGCCCATCCCGACGTGCCGGTCTGGACCGCGGCGATCGACAGCCATCTCAACGACCACGGCTACATCGTGCCGGGCCTCGGCGACGCGGGCGACCGGATGTACGGCACGCGCTGATTTTTTTGCGTTTCAACCCGGTATTCGGTTGGCTGGTACGTCTCGACCGGCGTCATCGCGAGGCCGAGCCGAAGCGATCCAGGGCCCTGCCCTTTCGGAAAAGGTCCCGCTGCTGGATCGCTTCGCATTCGCTCGCGATGACGGAGGCGGTTCACGCCTCGACGCGCCCCGTCCCATGCGCCATCTGAGCCGGGCGTACGAGCGACCCATCCGCCGCGTGAGCCGAGGAAGCCCCATGCCAAAGAACCTGCCCGAGACCATGCGCCAGATCCGCTTCACCGGCGCGGGCGGCCCGGAGGTGATCGCGGTCGAGACCGTGCCGCTGCCGAAGCCCGCGGCGGGGCAGGTGCTGGTGGAGGTGGTCGCCGCGGGGGTGAACCGGCCCGACATCATGCAGCGCCAGGGCAGCTACCCGCCGCCCAAGGGCGCGACCGAGATCCCCGGCCTCGAGATCTCTGGACGGATCGCGGCGTTGGGCGAGGGCGTCACGGGCTTCGCCGTGGGCGACGAGGTCTGCGCGCTGGTCATCAGCGGCGGCTACGCCGAGTTCGCCGTCGCCGAGGCGGGGCAGGTGCTGAAGCGGCCCGGACCGCTCTCGCTGGTGGAGGCGGCCGGCCTGCCGGAGACGGTCTTCACCGTCTATTCCACGGTGATCCAGCGCGGGCGGCTGCAGAAGGGCGAGACCTTCCTGGTCCATGGCGGGTCGAGCGGCATCGGCACCACCGCGATCCAGATCGCCAAGCAGCACGGCGCCCGCGTCCTCACCACCGCCGGCTCGGCCGAGAAGTGCCGGTTCTGCGAGGAACTCGGCGCGGACGCGGCCATCAACTACCGCGAGGCGGATTTCGCCGAGGAGGTGAAGCGCCTCACCGACGGGAAGGGCGTCGACGTCATCCTCGACATGGTCGGCGCCGCTTACCTCCAGAAGAACATCGCCTCGCTCGCGGTGGAGGGCCGCCTCGTCCAGATCGCCTTCATGCAGGGCTACAAGGCCGAGAGCCTGACGCTGACCCCGATCATGCTCAAGCGCCTGACCCTCACCGGCGCGACCCTGCGCGCCCAGGCCAAGGAGGCCAAGGCCGCCATCGCCGAGGGGCTGAAGCGGGACGTCTGGCCGCTGGTCGAGGCGGGCACGATCCGGCCCGTCGTCCACGCCACCTTCCCCCTGGAGGAGGCGCGCAAGGCCCACGAGCTGATGGAGACGAGCAGCCACACGGGCAAGATCCTGCTCACGACGGGCCGCTGAGGCGACGGTTCGCGGCAGGAACTCTCGAAGCCGGACCGGCGTTGGCCAAGCATAACCGATGCTGACGCCGCCCCTTTCGTCGGGCGGAAGAGAGGGAGCTTCATGGCCCAGATCGAGAACCAGACCGATGCCCGCCAGGGTGCGAAGGGCAAGCCGGTCCTGTACGTGCTGGTGGCGAGCCTCGCCCTGCTGGCGGTCGCCACCGTCGGCCTGCTGAGCTGGAACCGGGCCGAGTCGCCCGCCGACCATGCCGGCAAGAGCCAGGAATCGGCCCGCGAGATGACGACGGGTTCCGTCAACAAGGCCCCGTCCTCCAACAGCGGCAACGTGCCGACCGAGAACCCGGCCTATCCTCAGCCGGCGCAGAAGTCGGCTCAGTAAGGCCCGAACGCCGAATTCCATGAAAAAGCCGCCCGCGACCTCGTCGCGGGCGGCTTTTTCATGCGGGGGTGTCGCGCTTCAGCGCGTCGGGATCGGCGTCTCGCCGCGATAGTCGTAGAAGCCGCGCTTGGTCTTGCGGCCGAGCCAGCCCGCCTCGACGTATTTCACCAGCAGCGGGCAGGGCCGGTACTTCGAGTCGGCCAGCCCCTCGTAGAGCACCTGCATCACCGAAAGGCAGGTATCGAGGCCGATGAAGTCGGCGAGCTGCAGCGGGCCCATCGGGTGGTTGGCGCCGAGCCGCATCGCGGTGTCGATCGATTCGACCGAGCCGACGCCCTCGTAGAGCGTGTAGATCGCCTCGTTGATCATCGGCAGCAGGATGCGGTTGACGATGAAGGCCGGAAAATCTTCCGACATGGTCGAAGTCTTGCCGAGCTTGGCGATGAAGGCCTTGGCCGATTCGTAGGTCGGATCCTCGGTGGCGATGCCGCGGATGAGCTCGACGAGCTGCATCACCGGCACCGGGTTCATGAAGTGGATGCCGATGAAGCGGTCCGGCCGGTCGGTCGAGGCCGCGAGCCGGGTGATCGAGATCGACGAGGTGTTGGTCGCGACCAGGGCGTCGGGCTTGAGCGACGAGCAGAGCGCCTGGAAGATCTTGCGCTTGGTCGCCTCGTCCTCGGTCGCGGCCTCGATGACGAGATCGCAGGCGCCGAGGTCGTCGAAGCTGCGCGCCGCCGCGATGCGGGCCAGGGCGCTGCGGCGCTGCTCGTCGTTCAGCGTGCCCTTCTGGACCTGCCGCGTGAGGTTCGCGTCGATGAGCGCGAGCCCGGCCTCGATCCGCTCGGGATCGCGGTCGTTCAGCCGGACGTCGAGGCCCGACGCCGCGCAGACATGCGCGATGCCGTTCCCCATCTGGCCGGCACCGACGATGCCGACCGTCTTGATCTCGATGCCCATACCCGTATCGCGTCCTACCTGCTGCGGCATCGTCCTCTCGACCGCATCCCTAGAATGCGGCACTGCAACAAAAGCGTCAAACCGGCCTCGAGCCGCAGGCGCTCGAGGCGGTCCGACGGTGTCGTGAAGCGCGCTGCCGATCCGTCTACCGATGCGTCACCGATCCTTGGCCTTCGCGATCTCGGCCTGCAAGTCCGGCACGACCTGAAACAGGTCGCCGACCAGTCCGTAATCCGCCACCTGGAAGATCGGCGCGTCCTCGTCCTTGTTGACGGCGACGATGACCTTCGAGTCCTTCATGCCGGCCAGGTGCTGGATCGCGCCGGAGATGCCGACCGCCACGTAGAGGTCGGGCGCCACCACCTTGCCGGTCTGGCCGACCTGCCAGTCGTTCGGGGCGTAGCCGGCGTCCACCGCCGCGCGGGAGGCGCCGACCGCGGCGCCCAGCGCGTCGGCCAGCGGCTCGATCAGCTCCTTGAACTTCTCCGCCGAGCCGAGCGAGCGGCCGCCGGAGACGATGAACTTGGCCGAGGCCAGCTCCGGCCGGTCGGACTTGGCGATCTCCTCCGACTTGTAGGCGGCGCCCAGCGCGTCGGGGGCCGCGGCCGAGACCGCCTCGACCGGGGCGGCGCTGCCGCCTTCCTCCGCCGGCTTGAAGGCGGCGGTGCGCACGGTGATGACCCGCTTCCCCGCGCCGGCCTGCACGGTCTGGATCGCGTTGCCGGCATAGATCGGCCGCTCGAACGTGTCGGGCGAGACGACCTTGATGATGTCGGAGATCTGCGCGACGTCGAGGAGCGCGGCCACGCGCGGCAGGGTGTTCTTGCCCGTGGTCGTGGCGGCGGCCACGATCGCGTCGTAGGGCTCGGCGATCGCGGCGATCAGCGCGGCACTCGGCTCGGCGAGGTCGTGGTCGTAGACCGCGTCCTCGGCGTTCAGCACCTTCTCGATGCCGTCGAGCTTGGCCGCCGCCTCGGCTGCCGCCTTCGAACCGGCGCCGAGCACCAGGGCGTGGATGGGGGCGCCCAGGTTCTTGGCGGCGGTCAGCGCCTTCAGCGTGCCGTCCTTGATCTGCCCGTTGGCGTGCTCGACGTAGAGGAGCGTGGTCATCGGCGAAACTTCTCGAAAAGAGGGGAGGCGCGCCGCTCGACCGGGGGCCGGGAGCGGCGCCGCGCGAATCGGGGCCGGATCAGAGCACGCCGGCTTCGACCTTGAGCTTCTGCACCAGCTCGGCCGCGGAGCCGACCTTCACGCCCGCCTGCCGGCCCGGCGGCTCGACGACCTTGAGCACGGTCAGCTTCGGCGTGACGTCGATGCCGAGCCCCTCGGGAGACAGCTCCTCCAGCGGCTTCTTCTTCGCCTTCATGATGTTGGGCAAGCTCGCGTAGCGCGGCTCGTTGAGGCGCAGGTCGGTCGTGACGATCGCCGGCAGCTTGAGCGAGACGGTCTGGAGGCCGCCATCGACCTCGCGGGTCACGTCGATCGCGCCCTCGCCGAACTCGACCCTGAAGGCGAAGGTGCCCTGCGGCCAGCCGAGAAGCGCCGCGAGCATCTGCCCGGTCTGGTTCGAGTCGTCGTCGATCGCCTGCTTGCCGAGGATGACGAGGTTCGGGCCCTCCTTCTCCACCACCGCCTTCAGCACCTTGGCGACGGCGAGCGGCTCGCAAGTCACGTCGGTCTTGACCAGGATCGCCCGGTCGGCGCCCATGGCCAGCGCGGTGCGCAGGGTCTCCTGCGCCTGCTGCGGCCCGATCGAGACGGCGACGATCTCGCTGACCTTGCCCTTCTCCTTCAGGCGGATCGCCTCCTCGACCGCGATCTCGTCGAAGGGGTTCATCGACATCTTGACGTTGGCGAGTTCCACGCCCGACCCGTCGGCCTTGACGCGGATCTTGACGTTGTAATCGACGACCCGCTTGACGGGCACCAGAACCTTCATGGCTGTCGCTTTCCTCCGCTCCTGCGAAGTCCCGGCGTCACTTGACGGACGGCTCTCGGACCCGCTTGACCGCGCTTGATGGGATTGTCAGGGCGGCGGGACCGTAGCGAGGCGATTTCCCGCTTGTCAACGCGCCTTATCGGGGGCGTGACCTGCGGGAATTCACCGGTTCTGGCCGGGCACCCAGAGCACGTCGTCGGCGCCGTCGCGGTTGGCCGCGCGGGAGGCCACGAACAGGAAGTCCGACAGCCGGTTGAGATATTGCAGGGCTTCGCCCGAGATCGCCTCGCTCTCGATGCCCGACAGCGCGACCACCAGCCGCTCGGCGCGGCGGCAGACCGTGCGGGCGAGGTGGAGCGCGGCGGCCGTGGCCGAGCCGCCGGGCAGGACGAAGGATTTCAGCGGCGGGATGTTGGCGTTGAGCGCGTCGATCTCCGCCTCCAGCCGCTGCACCTGGGCGGGCACGATCCGCAGGGGCTCGTAGCCCAGCGGCGCGTCGCTCGGCGGCGTGGCGAGGTCGGCGCCGAGATCGAACAGGTCGTTCTGGATGCGTGCCAGCATCGCGTCGAGGGCGGGCTCGGCGGTCAGGCGCGCGAGCCCGATGCAGGCATTGGTCTCGTCGACGGTGCCGTAGGCCTCCACCCGCAGATCCGCCTTGGAGCGGCGCTCGCCGTTGGCGAGCCCGGTCGTGCCCTGGTCGCCGGTGCGGGTGTAGATGCGGTTGAGCTTGACCACGGCGTCCCTCCCGGCGGGCCCGGTGTTCTTCGAAAAAAGACCCGCCGGGCGATGTTTCGCGCCCGGCGGGTCTTTGCAAGGGGTGTTTTGGCAGGCTGTCGGAGCGGCCGGCGCTCAGAAGGTGTAGCCGATCTTGCCGCCGTAATTGGTCAGGCCGCGGTTGTCGCCGCACAGGCCGGCATTCGACATGTGCTCGACGGTCGCCATGACGCTCCAGTGCTCGTCGATGCGGAAGCCGAGCGCCGCCGCCTCGCGGAACAGCGGCGAGCAGCCCAGGGCGTTGAAGCCGTAGGGCGCGTTCGCCTTCAGGCCGGTATAGCCGTTATGGGCCGCGCCGCCGAAGAAGCCTTCGAGGAAGACGCGCCGGTTGAGGGTCTCGGGGAAGAGATCCACGGTCCAGGTGGCGCCGATATAGGCGTAGCTGGTGCGGCCGCCGGTGTTGTAGCTGCCGCCCACGGTGGGCCGCGGCACGAAGGCCTGCCAGAACGGGTCGGTGGTCACGAGCGGCTTGGCGAACAGGATTTCGCCGTTGACGTTCGCGGTGCTGAAGCCCGGCAGCTTGCCCTCGGCGCTGCCCGGATCCTGGACCGAGCCGCCGATGCGGACCTCGGAGACGATGGAGTAGGGCTGGACGGGGGCGAAGTAGGGCGGCGGTGCGGGGGCCCGGGCGGCACGAAGATCGGCGGCCTGCGCGGCCGTGACGGCCGAAGCGGCGAGGACGCCGACGAGAATCCGGGCAAGGGGTGACTTCATCGGCGGTCGATCCGTCCGTTTCAACCCGCCTCGAATATCACGCCCCCCGGGGCACAGCCCGCGGATTCATCCGCCTCCCGCGCTTTTGCCCACCCGGTGGGGCGCGGACGCCACACTCCGATCGGCCGAGCGGTGCTCCGCTGCCCGCCCTGCGCGCGTTCGCGGGAGGTCGTGACCCGCGCAAGCTGCAAGGTGTGGCGGTGCTGGCGCATCGTCCCGAAAGGCGGCTGCCGGCTTTCGGAAAAAAGACGATGCAAAATCAGAAGACGAGAGCCTCGTCCTGGATCCGATATCCAGGACGATGCTCTCGGCGTGCGCTCAGGCCGCCCGCCACCAGACCACGCCCATGATGACGATGATCGCGACGAATTGCAGGAGCACGCGCAGGCGCATCAGCTTCTGCGAGAGATTGGCGCTGCCGCCCCGCATCATGTTGACGAGGCCGAGGAGCAGCACCACCGCCACGGCGAGGCAGGCGAGGAGGACGAGCTGGTTGGAGGACATCGGTCGGTGATCTCGCGAGGGGCCGCGCTCCCGTGAGCACGGCCCGGAAGAGGTGGCTTCGAGGCGTCAGTTCCGGCGCAGCAGGCGCTCGAAGTAATCGAGTTCCTCCTGCGGACGCGAGGGGTCGCCGAGCTTGCGCCGCAGCTCCTCCATGATCCGGCGGGCGCGCTGCACCGCGGATTCGTCGGCGTTCGGCACCCGCACGTTGCCGTTGGAGAGGTCGCGCCCGCGGGTCGGCCGGCCGAGCGGGTCGTCGTCGGCGGAGCCGGAGCGGCCCTGGCGCCCCTGCGACTGCCCGTCCTGCTGGCCCTCGCCCTGGCCCTCGGCCATCTGCTGCATCTGCTTCTGCATGCCCTCGGCGCCGCGCTTGAGCCCGTCGAGGGCGCGGCCCTGCGCGTCCACCGCGTCACCGCTGCGGCCGCGGCCGAGCGCCTCCTCGGCCTCGCGCATGGCCTCCTCGGCATCCGCCAGACCCTCCTCGCCCTGAAGCCCCTGCTGCTTCATCCGGTTCTTGAGGTCCTGGAGCTGCTCGCGCAGACCCTGCTGGCGCTGGCCCATGCTCTGGCCCTGCTGGCCGCGCTGGCCTTGCCCCTGGCCCTGCTGTCCCTGCTGGCCCCGGCCCTGCTGCCCCTGCTGGCCGTCCTGGCCCTCGCCCTGCTGGCCGGGCTGCTGACCGCGCTGGCCCTGCTGGCCGGGCTGCGGCCTCTGGCGCTGGCCGGGGCGCTGGCCCTGCTGCCCCTCCTTGTAGGTCTCGTCGCGCAGGTCCTGCTGCTCGCGGGACATCTTGTCGAGTTCGTCGAGCTGCCGGTTCATCTCGGCCATGCCGCCCTCGGACGATGGGCCGTTCTCGGCGTTCTGCAGGTTCTCCAGCACGTTGCGGAGCTGGTCGAGCAGGCGCTGGGCTTCCGCGGTGTCGCCGCGCTTCATCGCCTCCTGCATGTCCTTGATCATCTTCTCCAGGTCGTCGGGGGTGACGGTCTGGCCGCCCTGCTGCTGCTGCTGGCGCTCCGCCCGCTGCGGGCGCTGCGGCTTCGCGCGCTGGGCGAACTCCTTCATGAACTTGTCGAGGGCCTGTTTCAGATCCTCGGTGAGCTTCTTGATCTCCTCGTCCGGCGCGTTGCGGTCGATCGCCTCCTTGAGGCGGTCCTGGGCGGCGCGCAGGGCCTTCTCGGCATCGGAGAGGTCGCCGTCCTCGATCTTGAGGGCCATCTCCCACAGGAGATCGGCGACGCCGGTGAGATCCTCGTCCGATCTCGCCGCGCGCAGGCGGTTGGCGGCCGTGGTGAGCCCGAGGAAGATCGCGGGCTGCGGCGTGAAGCGCTCCGGCGCGATCCGCAGGGCGTCGAGCGCGGTCTGGACGCGGGCGCGATCCGCGTCCGGCGCGGTGACGAGGCGGCGGCGCTCCTCGGCCAGCGCCCGGGCGAGCGGCTGGCTGAAGGGCCGGGCCGGCAGCACGATCTCGGCGGTCTCGGTGCGTCCCTCCTGCCCGGCCTCGTCGCGGACCGCCAGGGTGAGCTTCACCCGCGCGCCGGACCACGGATTGTCGGTGAGATCGACGAGCGTCTTGGTCTCGGTCTCGCCGGTGGCGTCGGTGGGAAGCGCGAGCGGGATCTTGGGCACGGGCACGAGCGAGCGGCCGGCCTTCAACGGCTCGACCAGCCCCTCGGCGGAGGCGATGCCGTAATCGTCCCTGGCGCGATAGGTGAGGTTGAAGGTGCCGCGGCCGTTGACCTCCAGGTCGCCGACCCGGCTCACCTCCGGCGGCCGGTCGGGGATCGTCTCGATCACGAGGCGCTGCGGCTCCGATCCCGACGCGGCGATGCCGAGTTCGGCGGTGCCGCCGACGAGCCGGAAGCGCTCCTCCCGCAGGCTCGTTCGGGTCTCGCTGCCCTTAACATCACCCTTGGCGGCCCCCTGCGGCGCGGGGCGGGCGGGGCCGGCCTTCTCGTCCCTGGGGATCGCCACCAGGGCGGCGTTCGGGGTCAGCTCCGCCTCGCCCTGGCCGGCGATGCGCACGATCAGGGTCGAGTTGACCGGCGCGCGCAGGCGCTGCACCGGGTCCTTCGCGGCGCCCGACATCGTCACGATCAGCGGCGGCACGCGGGTGTAGATCGGCGGGTCGATCCAGCCATCGACGCGGAAGCTCGGCGCCGCGGCCTGCGGCTCGCGCCAGTCGAAGGCGGCGGCGACGCGTCCGCGCCATTCGGGACCGGCGACGAACAGGGCGGCCAGCGCCGCGACGAGGACGCCCGCGCGGAGCGCCAGCGGATCGTGGCCGGGCATGTGCGGGCGCGGGCGCCCGGCCTTCAGCCGCGCGACGGCGGCGGCGGCCCGCGACTGGTGCAGGGCCCACAGGGCGCGGGTGACCGGATCGGTCTGGCCGACGGCCAGGGTGTCCTCGATCGCCGAGGCCGGATCGTGGGCGCTCCCGCCGCCGCGGGCGGCCTCCCGGTCGATGCGGGCGAGCGCCTCGCGCCGGCTCAGGGCGCGTAGCCGGGCGGCCGGCCACAGGGCCGCGACGAGCAGGAGGGCGAAGAGGCCGAGCCCGGCCATCCGCCAGGGCGGCGTCAGGTCGAGCCACAGGCCGAGCCAGGAGACCGCGAGGAAGGCGAGGGCGACGCCGAGGCCGCGCCACAGCACCGGCCAGGCCCGCTCCCACAGGCCCGCCGCCCGCGCCCGCGCCACCAGCCGGTCGAGGCGGCGCCGCGCCTCGCTTTGGCGCGCCTCGCCCTGGCGGTCGTCGCTCGCGGAGATCGTCCGTTCGGCCTCGCTCATCGTGTCCGGTCGCGGCTCCCACGGGCGCCGGGCCGAGAAGGCCCGCGCACGGATGAGGAAGCTAGCATGGTGACGGGCAGGCTCCGCCGGGTCAAATCCGCCCAGCCGCGCTTGGCGCCGTCAGGCCGCGGCCCGCGAGAGGTCGCGCCCGATCCGCGCCGCCAGCGGCACGCTCGCCTGGTTCTTGCCCTTGGCCTCGATCTCGAAATCGCTCCAGGCGAGGTGGCGGGCGACGAGGGCGTTGACCGCCCGGTTCCACATCAGGTCGGAATGGGCGGCGAGATCGCGCCAGGAATGGCCCTGGTCCGACAGCGCCGGAAAGTCCGGCAGGGCGTCGGGATCGTGCTCGGGCAGGAGCGTTTCCCGTGAAACACTGATGTGGCTCACCGGCCGCACCCCGCGCCAGGAGGCGATCACCGCCCGGATGCGCGGATCGTCGGGCTCGATGTACTCGCCCCGGCTCTCGACCCAGTGGTGGTGGAGGTCGAGCACCACCGGCACCCGGTCGCCGAGCCGCAGCACCGCGTCGAGGCCGAACAGCGACTCGTCGTTCTCGACGGTGAGCAGGTTGCGCGCGCTCTCGGAGATCAGCGACAGGCTCTCGCGAAACCCCTCGATGCCGGGCTCGCGCCCGCCGATATGGATGTTCACATGGGCGCCGTGCGGGTGCCAGCCGGCGCCGTAGCCCAGCATCGCCATCACCTCGGCGTGGTACTCGAGTTCGGCGATGCCGTTCGCCTGCGCGTTCGGGTTGCGCGAGGCGATGATGCAGAACGGGCCGGGATGCATGCTGAGCCGCACCTCCCCCGCCCGCGCCCGCTCGCCGACCCGGGAGAGGCCGGTCTCGATCAGGCTCCGCATCGGGGCCTGCGCGTAGAGCGGCTGGGCGACCGGGTGGGTGTAGCCGGGCAGGACCGAGCTCGCCATGCGCAGGAGCCGCTCCAGCGGCGGCCGGCCCGAGACCCAGGCGATCTGGCGCTCCAGGGCGGCGAGGTTGTGGCGCACCACGCCTTCCAGCTTCTCGAACCGCGCCGCCGGCCCGAGGCGCTCCAGATGCGCCATCGTCACCGTGCCGAGATTCATCAGCTTGGCCGCGTCCTTGGCGGCCTTCAGGGTTTTGTGGGACGGGTCCGGATCGGGGATGAAGGTGCAGCAGAAGCCGAGGCGGGGCGGCTCGCCCATGTTCGGCTCGGACGTGTTGAGTTCGCGCGACATGGCCCGACAACGCGTCAGCGCCGGTTTCGGCCCCCGATGGAAAGGATCAATCCTCGGCTCGCAAAGCGTCCACCGCCGCGCCCGCGAGGTTGGCGGCCATCAGCCGCTCGGCCTCGGCCTCGACCGGCCTGAGGCGGGAGCCCAGGGCCGCGATCCGCGCCGCCGCGTCGCGGGCGAGGCGGGTGGCGGCGGCGAGGTCGATCGCCGCGAACCGCACGGCCTCGCCGGGCCGGCGCTGGGCGATCCGCCGCAGGTCGGCGGAGATGACGGTGGCGATCTTCGGGTAGCCGCCGGTGGTCTGGCGGTCGGCGAGCAGGACGATCGGCCGACCCGAACCCGGCACCTGCACCGAGCCCGCCACGGTGGCGTCGGAGACGATGTTGAAGCCGCCGGGACCGTGGGCGATCTCCGGCCCGTCGAGCTGGTAGCCCATCCGATCCGCCCGGTTCGAGACCGTGAAGGTTGCCTCGAGGAAGGTCGCGAGGCCGGCCTGCGAGAAATGGTCGTCCTGGGGGCCGAGGACGACGCGGACCGGCGCGTCCCGGTCCAGGGGAACCGGGTCGAGGGCGTGGTCCGCCTCGCCCGTCGGCGCGGCGGCGAGCGGCAGGCGGTCGCCCTCGCGCAAGGGGCGCCCGTCGAGGCCGCCGAGCGCCGCGCGCTGATGCAGGGCGCGGCTTCCCATCACCGCGGGGACGGGCAAGCCGCCCGCGACGGCGAGATAGGCGAACACGCCCTCGCGCGGACGCTCGACCGTCAGCTCCGCGCCCTCGCGCAGGATGAAGGAGCGGTGCGCGGCGAGCGGGTCGCCGTCGAGGCGCAGCCCGCTCGGCGCGCCGGCCAGGGCGAGGCGGGCGGCACCGCCCTCGACCCGCAGGCGCGCCCCGGCGAGCCCGAGTTCGAGCGCCGCCGCGTCCGGCCCGTTGCCGACGAGGCGGTTGGCGGCGGCGAAGGCGAGCGGGTCCATCGGCCCGGACGCCGACAGGCCGAAGCGGAGATGGCCGCGCCGTCCGCCGTCCTGGATCGAGGCGGCGCCGACGAGGCGGGCGAGGTGAAGCCGGGCGCTCATCCCTGGCACAGCTCGGCCACCGGCTCGCCGGCCTCCGCCGCGGCGGCGAGCGCCTCCCAGCGTTCGGCCGGAGTCGGCACGAAGCGCACCCGGTCGCCGGGGCGCAGGAGGAAGACGGGGTCGCGCGCCGGCACGAAGGTCTTTTCGGGCGTGCGGCCGAGGAGGTGCCAGCCGCTCGGCGCCGCGATGCTCGCCACCAGCGCCTGGGCGCCGCCGACGGAGACGGTGCCGGCGGGCGTCACCGGGCGCGGGCTCGGTCGGCGCGACAGGGCGAGCCCGGGGTCGAGCCCTTCGAGATAGGCGTAGCCCGGCAGGAAGCCGATCATCGCGACCCGGTATTCGGGGGCGCTGTGGCGCTCGATCACCGCCTCCGGCGCGAGGCCGTGATGCGCGGCGACCGCGTCGAGATCGATCCCGAATTCGCCGCCATAGACCACGGGGATGCGCCACAGCCGCGTGGACGGGACCGAAGCCAGCGGCTCGCCCGCGAGCGCCAGAACCGCGCGGCCGAGTGCGGCCGGGTCGGCGACGACCGGATCGAGGTGGACGGTCAGCGAGCGGTAGGTCGGCACCGTCTCCCGCAGGCCGGGCAGCGCGCGCGCGGCGAGCGCCGCGTCGAGGGCGAGCACGCGGGCGCTGAGACCCGCGTCGATCCGGTCGCCGAACTCGATGGTGAAGGCCGTGTCCCCGCAGGGCAGCAGCCGCGGCGGGTCGTGCGTCATGCCCGGCAGGCTAGCCGATCCGGCCGCCTGCCGCGAGATGGTCCGGCCCGAGAGCCTCGTCCCGGAAGCTGGTTGCCGGCTTTCGGGAAAAGACGATGCTCTAGAACCCCGCCGCGAGGCGGTGGGGCGTCGCCGCGCGCCCGGCGGCCGCGGCCTGGCGGTAGAGGCCGCGGTGCTGCGGGTCCGGCACCAGGGCCTCGGTGAGTCCGATCACCGTTTCGGCCGCGCCCAGCAGCACGGCGCCGTCGGGGGTGAGGATCTTGGCGATCCGCTCCAGCACGTCGGTCTTGGTCGGCGCGTCGAAGTAGATCAGCACGTTGCGGCAGTAGACGATGTCGAACTGGCCGAGATGCTCGAACGGGCTCAGCAGGTTGAGCGGCTTGAAGGACACCATCCCGGCGAGCGCCGGGCTGATGCGCCACTGCTCGCCGACCTGCGTGAAATGCTTCACGAGGAGCTGCACCGGCAGCCCGCGCTGCACCTCGAAATGGCTGTAGAGGCCGAGGCGGGCCTTCTCCAGCACCTCCGTCGAGAGGTCGGTGCCGACGATCTCGATCTGCCAGCCGGCGAGCTGCGCGGCGGCCTCGTGGATCATCATGGCGAGCGAGTACGGCTCCTGCCCCGTGGAGGCCGCCGCCGACCAGATCCGCAGGCGGCGCTGGGGCGCGCGGGCGGCGATGGCCTTCGGCAGCAGCACGTCGCGGAACAGGTCGAACGGCGCCCGGTCGCGGAAGAAGAAGGTCTCGTTGGTGGTCATCGCCTCGACCACCGCCCGCTCCAGCGGCCCCTCCCGCGACAGGCGCAGGGTGCCGACGAGGTCGGTGAGCGTGCCGATCCCGAAGCGGCGGCAGACCGGGGTGAGCCGGCTCTCCACGAGGTAGCGCTTCTCCAGGCCGAGGCTCAGCCCGGAGCGCTTCTTGAGGTAGTCGCGCAGGAACGCGAAATCCGCTTCGGTCATCAGACCCGCTCCGCGATCGCGCTGCGCAGGGCCGGTCCGATCTCGGGGAGCGGCAGGACGGCGTGGCACAGGCCGGCCTTGGCGACGCTGCCGGGCATGCCCCAGACCGTGCTGGTCGCCTCGTCCTGGGCGAGCAGGGTGCCGCCGGCCTCCACCAGCGCGCGGGCGCCGGCCGTGCCGTCCGAGCCCATGCCGGTGAGGATGACGGTGAGCGTCGCCCCGCCGTAGAGGGCGGCGGCGTCGAGGAACATCACGTCCACCGCCGGGCGGCAGAAGTTCACCGGCGGCCCGTCGTCGAGGCGGATCACGGTATCCGCGGCGGAGCCCGAGAGCCGCATGTGGCGCCCGCCCGGGGCGACGTAGATGCGGCCGGGCTGCACCCGCTCGTCGGCCTTGCCCTCGGCCGCCGGCAGGCCGATCCGGGCGCCGAGATGCTCGGCGAAGACCGCGGTGAAGACGGGGGGCATGTGCTGCACGATCAGCACCGGCACGCGCCGGAGGGTGGCCGCGCCGATCTTCTCCAGCACCTCGCCGACCGCCCGCGGACCCCCGGTGGAGGAGCCGATCAGCAGGACGCGGGGCGGGGCCACGGTGCGGGGCTTCGGGCGCAGCGTCACCGTGCCGGACAGGCGCGAGACCGCCGGCGCGGCGGGCGCCGCGGAGGTCGCCGCCTCGACCGCGGTCGGGGCGGGCCGGCGCCGGGCGCGGGCGGCGCCGAACACGCGGATGCGCTCGAGCAGGTCGTTGCGGAAGCCGTCGGAGGTGGTGACGCCGCGGTTGCTCTCGGGCTTGGGGATGTAATCGACCGCGCCCAGCGACAGGCAGCGCAGGGAGACGTCGGCGTTGCGCTGGGTCAGCGTCGACATCATCACGACCTGGATCCCCGGCTGCTTGGCGAGCATCAGGGGCAGGGCCTGGATGCCGTCGAGCTCCGGCATCTCGATGTCGAGGAGCACCACGTCGGGGTTGCAGCGGGCGAGCGCGTCCACGGCGGCGCGGCCGTTGGGCGCCGTGGCGACCACCTCGTGACCCGCCTCGCTCAGCCAGCGGGAGACGAGCCCGCGCACGACCGCCGAATCGTCGGCGACGAGCACCTTGATCGGGCTACGCGCCGCAGGGACTTGGGCGACGGCCGGAAATGCCGACATGAGGGACTCGTTTCCGCGGAGCGAGAAAGGGGTGGGAGGCCTCGCGGCCCCCGGATGCCGGCACGAACGGGCGAGGGATCAGGCGGCCTCGGAGGACCGCGTCGCGAAGCCCACCTGATCGAGCTTGGCGATCATGATTTCCCGGTCGAAGGGCTTCATGATGTACTCGTCGGCGCCCGCGCGCAGGGCCCGGGCGATGGCGCCGACATCGTTCTCGGTGGTGCAGAACAGGACCTTCGGCCGGTCGCCGAGGGGGGCCTGCCGCAGGTGCCGCAGCACCTCGTAGCCGTCCATGTTCGGCATGTTCCAGTCGAGCAGGATCACCGTCGGCATCGCCTCCGCGCACATCGCCAGCGCCGTGGCGCCGTCCTCCGCGTCGCGGACGCTGAAGTCGAGGGTCTCCAGGATGCGGCGGGCGACCTTTCGGATCACCGCCGAGTCGTCGACGATCAGGGCTGTCTTGTCCGGGCTGGTCTTCATGGGCGCGTCCCTCGGACTTTCAGGCGACCTTCGACTCGCGGGCGTCGCCGAAGGCGAGCAGCGCATCGACGTCGAGGATGACGAGGAGGCGTCCGTCGAGCCGGTGGACGCCGAGCGAGATGTCGCGCCAGCGGGCGTCGAGGTTGATCGGAACCGGCTCCTGCGTGTCGGCGCCGAGCTTCAGCACCTCGCCGACGCCGTCGACGATGAGGGCGAAGGTCTCGCCGGCCTGCTCCAGGCCGATGGCCATCTCGGCGGCGCCCGCCTCGCGGCCGGGGATGCCGAGGCGGCGGCGCAGGCACAGGGCCGTCACGACCCGCCCGCGCAGGTTCAGGAGGCCGACGATCTCCTTCGGCGCCAGCGGCACCGGGGTGATGCCGGCGGGCACGAACACGTCGTGCACCCGGTCGATGGTGAGCCCGAACATCGTGTCGCCGACGAAGACGGTGACGTAGTCGGTGGTGTCGATGGGAACGGCGTTGCCGTTGGCGGCCTGCATGGCGGCGTGTCCTCTTCCGGTCCGTTCAGGTCTCAGGCGGCGGCGCGGGTGTCGGCGGGCTGGGCGGCTTCGCCGATCTCGGCGAGGGCCGCGAGCAGGCCGCTGCGGTCGAACTTGGCGACGAGATCGCTGATCGCGAGGCGGCGCGCCTGCTCGATCGCGTCGGCGGCGACCGTGCCGGTCAGCGCCACCACCGGCATCTCGGCGAGCCGCCCGCCGCTCTTGCGCATGGCGGCCACGAGGTCGAAGCCGCTGCGGCCGGGCATGTCGAGGTCGCTGACCACGAGGTCGATGCCGGCATTGCCCTTGAGCAGGCCCATCGCCTCGTCGGCCGAGGACGCGGTCGTCACGCCGTAGCCCGCCGCCTTGAGCACGGGGGTGAGCATGTCGCGGAAGAAGGCCGAGTCGTCCACGAGCAGGAGCGAGGGCGCCTTGACCACCGTCTTGCGCGGACCCCGCGCCCAGTCATCGTAGGCGAGCGGCAGGAAGTGGGCGATGTTGATGATGTCGGTGGCGCGGCCCCGCAGCACCGCCGAGCCGATCAGGTCGGAGCGGTCCGCCGAGATCTCGATGTCGAGGCGCTCCTCGACGATGTCGACGATCTCGTCGACCACGAGGCCCATCGCCCGGTCGCCGTCGGAGAACACGACGAGCGCCTGGCTGCCCTCGGAGCGGATCACGATGCCCGGATCGGCCGGCACCAGCGGCATCAGGCGGCCGCGGTACTGGATCAGCGGGCGCCCGCCGAGATGCTCGATCTTCGAGGCGTCGATCTCCTCGAGGCGGGTGACGAGGGAGAGCGGCACCGCCTTGAAGCCGCCCGCGCCGCCCTTGAACACGAGGAGCGTCGCCTTGGCGTCGCCGGCCTCGATCTCCTCGACCTCGGTCTCCGTCGCGGCGCCGGACTGCGCGCTCTGGCCGACCAGCTTGGCCACGCCGTTGGGATCGACGATGAGCACCACGGCGCCGTCGCCGAGGATCGTGTTGCCGGCAAACAGCGGGATGTGGCGCAGCTTCGACGACATCGGCTTCACGACGATCTCTTCCGTGTGGAAGACCTCGTCCACGAGCACGCCGAAGCGCTGCCGCCCGACCTGGGCCACCACCACGAAGCCGGACTCGACGATCTCGCCTTCCTCGACGGTCGCCTGCCCGCGCATCAGCCCGTCGAGGGTGACGATCGGCAGGAGCCGCTCGCGCAGGCGCAGCACCGGCGCGCCGTGGATGCGCTCGATCGAGTTCGCGCTCTTGTTCTCGCCCTTGGGATCGACCCGGACCAGCTCCAGCACCGCGATCTGCGGCACGGCGTAGCGCTGCTCGCCGGCCTTGACGATCAGCGCCGAGACGATGGCGAGCGTCAGCGGGATCTTGATGGTGAAGGTGGTGCCGCGCCCGAGTTCGGTGGCGATGTCGACCACGCCGCCGATGGTCTCGATGTTGGTCTTGACGACATCCATGCCGACGCCGCGGCCGGAGACCGAGGTGACGGTCTTGGCGGTGGAGAAGCCGGCGTGGAAGATGAACTTCGCGACCTGCGCGTCGGTCATCCTCTCGACCTCCGCCGCGGGGGCGAGGTTGCGCTCGATCGCCTTCTTGCGGATCGCGGCGAGGTCGAGGCCCTTGCCGTCGTCGGCGATCTCGATCGTGATCGTGCCGCCCTCGTGATAGGCGGAGAGGCGGATCGTGCCGCGGGCCGGCTTGCCGGCCTTCAGGCGCTCATTGGTGGACTCGATGCCGTGGTCGGCCGAGTTGCGCACCATGTGGGTGAGCGGGTCCTTGATGACGTCGAGGACCTGGCGGTCGAGCTCGGTCTCGGCGCCGGACATTACCAGCTCGATGCCCTTGCCGAGTTCGGCCGAGAGGTCGCGCACGACGCGGGGCAGCTTCTGCCACGCATTGCCGATCGGCTGCATGCGCGTCTTCATCACGCCTTCCTGCAGCTCGGCGGTGACGTGGCTGAGGCGCTGCAGCGGGACCTTGTAGCCGGAATCCTCGTGGCGGCGGGCGATCTCGAGGAGCTGGTTGCGGGTGAGCACCAGTTCCGAGACCATCGTCATCAGGTGCTCGATGGTGTCGACGTTCACGCGGATCGTCTGGACCTTGGCGATCGGGCCCTCGCCGCCCTCGGCGGCGGGCGCCGCGGAACGCTCGGGAGCCGGGGCGGGGGCGGCCGGCTCGGGCGCGCTCTCGAAGACGGGCTCGGGGGCCTCGAAGGCCGGCTCGGGGGCTTCGAGGACCGGCGCGGCGGAGACGTCGTCGGGACCCGGCGCTTCCATGAAGGCGCGCTCCAGGTCCTCCAGCGAGACTTCGCCGGGCTTGAGCTCCCGCTCGACGATCGGCGGCAGCTCGGGCAGGGACGGCGGCGGCGGAGCGGCGGCGGCGGGCGCCTCCTCGGAGGCCATCTGCTCGAGGGCGCCGATCAGGTCGGCGTCGGCGCCGGCCGGCTCGGAGCCGGTGGCTTCGAGGTCGGCGAGGATCGCCTTGAGGCGGTCGAGGGTGGCCAGGATCAGCGTGACCGAGGCGCCGCTGACGGGATAGCCGTCGCGGAAGCGCCCCATCAGGGTCTCGGCGGCGTGCGCCAGGGCCTCGAGCCGCGGCAGCCCGAGGAAGCCGCAGGTGCCCTTGATGGTGTGAACGAGCCGGAAGATGTTGCGCAGGATCTGCTGGTTGTTGGGATCCTGCTCGAAACGGACCAGCTCCGCATCGACCGTGTCCAGATGCTCGGCGCTCTCGACCAGAAATTCGCGAAGCAGATCGTCCATGGGGGGTACTCGTCTACGCGCACTAAGGGACGTGCGACGAGCACTCTCGCCTCGGAAAGTTAGTGAAGCGTTGAGGGCGGGGCGGCTCCACAACTGTTTTTAGGGGGAATCGGCCAGATCGGGCCAAGACGCGCGGCCGGCTGCCGTCCCGCGTGAGCTTTCGGAGGCGGCCGCCCAGGCCGTTTCCGGTCGATCACCCCGGGCCTCCTCGCCCGCTCTCGTCCCCCTTGTGGGGAGGAGGCAGGAGGTGGGGGTGGTTCAGGATGAGGCGGTGCGGTGCCTTCTGCACCACCCCCACCCCGAACCCCTCCCCACAAG
>NZ_JBELQE010000097.1:0-10219 GCF_040270385.1 Methylorubrum podarium
TGTATGATGCGGAAGTAGAATTTTCTACGACTAGCGCAGCTTCCGGTGCCGCTTCGGGCCGGTCCCGAGTTTTTCAACAAAATCGGTCGAAAGCGGCTGTTCGGCGCCTGCCGGCCCAAAGTCGGCTTATGGCGCGAAGCAGCGGCTCAGGCCCCACCCACTGAACCGCTGCTTTCCACCCCATCCGGACCTCCGGCGGAAGCGGCTTGAATGACCACAATGGGTCGATTCTGTTGAAAAACTCGGGTGTTGCAGCGGTTGTGATGAGGTGCTTCTCTCCTGTCGAAAGAGGGAGATCGCAGCAGATGATGGGACCTCGGCAAGTCGAGCAGGGTGCCCTGTTCTACGAGTTCTCGCTTGAGACGCACGTCCCCACCGACCATTTGCTTCGCTCCATCGACCGCTTCGTCGACCTGACCGGCCTGCGCCAAGAGCTGGCCCCGTTCTACGCCTCGACGGGCCGCCCCTCCGTCGATCCCGAGTTGATGATCCGCATGCTGATCGTCGGCTACTGCCTCGGCATCCGCTCCGAGCGCCGCCTGTGCGACGAGGTCCACCTCAACCTCGCCTACCGCTGGTTCTGCCGGCTCGGGCTCGACGGCCGGGTGCCGGATCATTCGACCTTCTCCAAGAACCGCCATGGCCGCTTCCGTGACAGTAATCTCCTGCGCCGTCTGTTCGAGACCGTGCTTGCCCGCTGCATCGCCGAGGGGCTCGTCGGTGGCGAAGGCTTTGCCGTCGATGGCAGCCTAATCAGGGCCGATGCCAATCGGCAGAAAGGGGTCGAAGGCTCTGCCGGCCTGCCGCCCGAGGCAGTGAGCCGCGCTGCTCAGGAGTACCTCGCCGTCCTCGACGAGGCCGCCTTCGGGGCCGCGACGCCGGTGCCGCCCAAGTTCATCTCGCCCGCCGATCCGGCCGCGCGCTGGACTGGAGCGCACGGCGGGCAGGCGTTCTTTGCCTACACGGCCAACTATCTGATCGACCTCGACCACGCGATCATCGTCGATGTCGAGGCGACCACGGCCATCCGGCAAGCCGAGGTCACGGCCGCCAAACGCATGATTGAGCGTTCGCGCGAGCGCTTCGACCTCTATCCGGCCAAGCTGGCCGGCGACAGCGGTTACGGTTCGGCTGAGATGCTCGGTTGGCTCGTCTACGACCACGGCATCGAGCCGCATATCAGTGTGTTCGACAAGTCGACCCGCACCGACGGCACCTTCTCACGCGCCGACTTCACCTACGACCAGCCGGGCGACGTCTACCGCTGCCCGGCGGGCCAAGTGCTGACCACGACCGGCACCCTGGTCAACGACGGGGCGACGCTGCTGTACCGGGCGAGCAAGTTCGACTGCGCGCCATGCCCGCTGAAGGCGCGGTGCTGCCCGAACGAGCCGGTGCGCAAGGTCCCGCGCTCGATCTACGAGGGCGCGCGGGACATGGCCCGCGACATCGCGCGGTCCGAGGAAGGCAAGACCTCACGACGCGAACGCAAGAAGGTCGAGATGCTGTTTGCCCACCTCAAGCGCATCCTGAAGCTGGACCGCCTCCGGCTACGAGGACCGAACGGAGCGAAGGACGAGTTCCACCTTGCAGCCGCCGCCCAGAACCTGAGGAAGCTCGCCAGGATCATCCCGGTCCCGCAGCCGAGCCCGGCTTGACCGGCAGGGGAAACCCGGCCCGGGAACGAGGGCTCGCCCCGCCCGCGCTCCGATCTCGGCCGCCGACGAGTTTTTCAACGGAATCGGTCATGAACGGTTGAGTTTAAGCCACATCTCTCGGGCGCACCCACGTATCGCGCCACTCAAGCCGCCGACCGTCGGTTGATCGCAACGACAGGCGATCGACAGGACGGTTCGTTTCGATATCGATTAGAGCCGAATGTCGCTCGTCGGGCCGATAAAGGTGGTCCTCCCCCCACTGGCGCAGCGCGACGATGACCAAGAACAGCCCGCTGCCCTTTTCAGTCAGGACATACTCTCGGTAGGCTGATCCGTCCGACGCAGGCGTGGTCGTCAGGACGCCGCGTTCCACAAGATCGCGCAGTCGCGTCGCCAGCATACCCTTGGCGATCCCGAGACCCGACTGAAGTTCGCTGAAGCGGCGCCGCCCATCGAAGACATCTCGGATGATGAGCAGCGACCACCAGTCGCCGATCACATCGAGCGCTCGGGCGACCGGACAATCCGCCCCCATAAAGCTGACCCGCTTCACCACAACCACCCTCCGAAAATCCTATCGATCTGGTTCTAACTTAGAACTAGATCCGCCGCTCGGCGAGTGGTCTCATGATGAGACCAAGCCGGGAGAAGGTCTATGCCTGCGGAGATCGCCTGTCCTTCAAACGCCGTCGAGGCCGTGCCCATCCATGGCGAGACAGGCCTAAGGCCGGCGACCCTCGCCGTGTGCGCAATCGGCTGCGGCATGTCGGTGGCCAATATCTACTACGCCCAGCCCCTGCTCGACGCGATGGCGCACGACTTCGAGATCCCGCCGGCGGCTATTGGTCTTGTCGTGACGCTGACGCAGATCGGCTACGCGCTGGGCCTGATCCTTGTGGTGCCGCTTGGCGATCTCATCGACCCGCGCAAACTTGCGGTCGCCCAAGCCGCCCTGTCGGCCGTCGCTCTCGCGATCGTGGCAGCGTCGCAAACGGTGGCCGTCATGTTCCCCGCGATGGTGATGGTCGGCCTCTTGTCGGTCATTGTCCAGGTTCTGGTCGCCTACGCGGCGGCGCTGGCTGAGCCCGCCAGACGCGGGCAGGCCATAGGTACGGTCACGAGCGGGATTGTCATCGGCATCCTGAGCGCGCGGGTCGTTGCCGGGCTTCTCTCAGACCTCGGCGGCTGGCGAGCCGTCTACATGGTCTCCGCGTGCCTGAGCGCGGTCCTGACCTTGGCGCTAGCACACCTGCTTCCCCGTGGCAGATCCGTCCCATTTGCAGGCAACTATCTCGCGGTGGTTCGCTCCATCCCCAGGCTGTTCGTTCAGGATCCGGTGTTGCGCCTGCGCGGTATGCTGGCGCTTCTGATCTTCGCGACCTTCAGCACCTTCTGGACAGCGCTCGTGCTGCCGTTGAGCGCCTCACCGTTCTCCTTCTCGCACACGCAGATCGGCCTGTTTGGGCTCGTGGGCATCGCTAGCGCCCTAACTGCGGCCAGGGCTGGAAGCCTGGCGGACCACGGCTTGGGACACCGGACCACCGGTCTGGGGCTCGCCTTGCTGCTGGTCGCCTGGGCACCGATTGCATTGCTGCCCGTCTCCATGGCTGCCCTGATCGGCGGCGTCCTCGCTCTGGATCTGGCCGTGCAGGCCGTGCACGTCACCAACCAGAGCGTGATCGTCTCGCGGCATCCGCAGGCGCGCAGCCGGCTCGTGGGCGGCTACATGGCGTTCTATTCGGTCGGAAGCGGTATCGGCGGCCTTGCGGCGACGGCCGCCTACGCCCTTGCGGGTTGGGCCTGCGTCTGCGGGGTCGGTGCATTCTTCAGTGGCATCGCCCTGTGCCTCTGGTTCTGTGCGGGTGATGATTCCATTGCATCAACACGCAAAACGTAGCGCTCGCGCTGACGGCTGCCTCGCGCCACAAACGGACCTTCGCTTGTGGGCGGTTGAAGTTCCGCTCCTGGAACGAGACCGTACCAAGCCTCGGCCGAGACCTAGGATGTCGTGGCTGAGACGCTGGCGCGCATCTGACCTGCGTTTCATGTTGCAGTGCAACAGGTGGGGTCGAGGGCCGTTGTATGAGGGCTACCCTCGCATCGATTAGTGAGGGACGGCTTCGGGGCGTTCGCTCGCCGAGCGAAGCCACGGTGCTGCCACCTCATTGAAAGTCCCCTCCCGATGCGCTTCGTAGCCACCCTCACGACGCTTGTACTCGCCCTTACGCCGCTTCCGGCGCTGGCATCCTCCTGCGCCGAGCAGATCGGGACCATCGAACGCCGCCTCGACAGTGCAGGTGCTGTGGAGATCGCAGGCCTTAAGGCGGGCCATTCGCTCCAGACCGGTTCGCCCCGGGGCGTGCAGGGTGCTCGCCTCGACGCACCGAGCGACCCCGACCTGATTTCGACGGCGGACCGTGTGGCAGTGGCCAGGACCCTCATCATCCGCGCGAGCGACGAGGACCAGCGGGGCGATCAGCGCGCCTGCGAGAATACCATGACCGAGGCCAAGGGCATGATTGGCGCCCTGCCGTAGTCAATCTCGCCGCCGTCGGCCGATCCCTTCTCGAAAGCACCGCGATGACACTCCTCGCAGACGCGTCGACGACGATGTCGGGGCTGGCCATCGATCGGCCCCGCGCGCTCTCACGCCGGTTCGGCAACGCTGCCGGGAGCCGAGCTTACGACCTCTTCGTCCCCTCCGGATACGAGGGAGCTCCCCTCCCGCTGGTCGTGATGCTGCATGGCAGCTCTCAATCATCGCGCGACTTCGCCATCGGCACGGGGATGGACCGGGTGGCGGAGGAGCAGAACTTCCTCGTTGCCTATCCCGACCAACCGAGGTCGGCCAATCTCGGCAAGAGCTGGAACTGGTTCAGGAATGAGGACCAGAAGCGCGACAAGGGCGAGCCGTCCATTCTCGCCGGCCTGACGCGTGAGATCATGGCTGAGTTCAATGTCGATCCCGCGAGGGTCTACGTCGCTGGCCTGTCCTCAGGTGGGGCTGCCGCGGCGGTCATGGCGCTGGCCTACCCGGACATCTATGCTGCCGTGGGCATACACTCTGGGCTGGCGGGTGGTTCGGCAGGCTCGATGTCCGTGGCCTTCTCCACGATGCGCCGAGGCGCCTTGCTCCGGCCGCGTCAAGCAACGCATCCGCTACCGACTATCGTCTTCCACGGAGACCGCGACACGACCGTCTCACCGGTCAACGGCGATCAGGCCATTGCCCAGGTGCAGCCCGATGGGGACCTGAACATCACCACCGTCGATGGGCGTTCCAGTGGCGGAATGGCGTACACGCGAACGATCCTGACCGAACCGGATGGCATGTGGTCGTCGGAACAGTGGGTCCTGCACGGCGGTGGTCATGCCTGGGCCGGCGGCCACCCGGCCGGCTCTCACACCGATCCGACCGGTCCTGATGCCAGCCGCGAGATGCTGCGGTTCTTCATGACACACGCGAAGGACGGCGGAGCGTACTGACACTGACTGCCCGTCCGGATGAAACAGCCCGAAGCGGTTCCTAAGGAGCGTCCCTTGGTCGATCTAGGCATCCACCACCGGACGACCTACCGTTACAGGCAGCCTGTTGAACTTGGCCCGCATCGGCTGATGTTGCGCCCGCGAGAAGCTCGGGACCTAAGGCTCCGTTCGAGCGACATCACAGTGACGCCGGATGCAACGGTGACTTGGGCCAGCGACGTAGCCGGTAACGCGGTCGCGACCGTTACCTTTGCAACACCGTCCAACACACTCGTCATCGATAGCGCAGCTCAGGTCGAGCTTTCCGCGGCTGCCTATCCAGTCTTCGACATCGCCGCCTCGGCCAGCTCGTTTCCCTTCCGGTACTCCGATGACGAGTGGACGGACCTCGGAGGACTCACGGTTCGGCAGTACCCTGATGGGGATCGCCTGCAAAACTGGGCGCAGGGCTTCGTTGCCGGCTACCCCACCGATACTCTGTCGCTTCTTAAAGACATCAATGCCGGTGTGGGTGCCAGGGTCACCTACGAGGCTCGGGAGGACGAGGGCACACAGTCGCCGAGCCAAACCCTGTCATCAGGTCTGGGCTCATGCCGGGATCTGGCCACGCTCTTCGTCGAGGCGGTCCGGAGCCTCGGCTTTGGTGCAAGGGCGGTCTCAGGCTACCTGCATGACCCCACACGTCGCATGCTTGGATCGGCCGATGCCGGGTCCACTCATGCCTGGAGCGAGGTGTACCTACCCGGCGCAGGGTGGGTCACCTTCGACCCGACGAACGGCAGGGTGGGCGGTGCGAACCTGATCCCGGTCGCTGTGGCACGTGACATTCGCCAGGCCATGCCGGTGACTGGCAGCTTCATCGGGCCTGCTGATGCCCTCCTGGATATGTCCGTGGCGGTCGAAGTTCACGACTAACGTGCTGCTGAAGTTGTGCATGTCAGGTAGGCTAGCTCTAGCTTGAGCGAGTAGAGGCAGCCAATCCCTACGGCGCCTAGCTCGCCGCCTCGCGCGGCGGCAAATCCGGGAAGGAGATTGTCACGGTCACCCCGGCATCGTTGCGGATGTCGATGTCACCCGCGATCTGCTGCACCAGCGAGCGCACCAGCCCATAGCCGAGGGACCCCTCTCGCACGCCCGCCATGCCGACTCCGTTGTCCTGGATCACCAGTTCGATCCGACCGGGCTGCGGCCGGCGGACCTGGGCGCGGATCGTGCCGGAACGCGGAGACGGAAACGCGTACTTGACCGCGTTGGTCACCAGCTCGGTCAGTGCCAAGCCCAGCGGAATAGCGCGGTCGGCGCTGACGAAGATCCCCTCCTCCACCTGGGCCTCCAGCCGAATGCGATCATCGCCCTCGGTCAGCGCCTCAAGCGAGGCACAGAGGTCGGCCACGTAACTGCCGGCATTAACCTGCTGCACATGGTCCGACCTACTCAGCAGGTCGTGCGCTCGTGCCATAGCGTTGAGCCGCTCCTGTGTCTCGGCGAACAGCGCCTTGACAGCTGGATCGGTTTGGCGGCGTCCCTGTAGGTTTAAGAGCGCTCCAGCGATCGACAGGCTGTTCTCGGCCCGGTGATTGACCTCGACCAGCAACATCTCGCGCTCGGCCCCGAGCGCCTTCAGCCGCGCATTCGCCGCCTCCAACTCGCGCGTCCGGTCAGCCACGCGTTGCTCCAGCTCGGCAGCTAGAGCCTGCAGCTCTGTCTCGGCCCTAACGCGACGGGTAATATCGAGGTACGACAGGAAGTGGTTGGTGACCGTGCCCTGCCCGTCATTGAGGGGGCTGGCAAACAGCATCGCCTGGAATGGCTTGCCGTCCTTGCAGTACTGCAGGATCTCAAGCGTCGCGTTGCGGCTCTCGCGGATTGCCGCCTCGTACTCCTGGACCGTCGCCGGATCGGTCTCTGGGCCGTTCATGAAGTGCGGATCCTGCCCAAGTAGCTCCTCCAGGCTGTAGCCTGACAGCTCCATGAAGGCCTCGTTGGCAAAGACGATTGGGTTGCCCGGCAGGGTGGCGTCGGTGACCATCATCGGCATTCGGGTGAGCCGCACCGCATCGACAAAGATGCCACCGTGCTGACGGATTGCCTCGATATGCCGCTCGGCGAGGGTGCGCGCTGGGGTCCCAGATAGATCCTGCTGAAATTCGTTCATAGCGGACCCTAGGTGATCCTGCGCGCAGGGGATACTTTTCCGACGCGTCCAAGCAGGTAGTGTGCGGCCTCAATCTGGCGGGCCCCCCTCGGTGAATGACGGCGTCCCCTGAAACCACGCGCTCCTGACCTCGTTTCCCTCTTCGATGGCCAGCACTAGAACCCCTTCGTCCTCCCTCGTCCTTATTGTTGATGATGAGGACCTTGTACGCATGATGGCGACTGACATGCTGGAAGACGCCGGGTTCACCGTCCTCGAAGCAGCGAGCGCCGACGAGGCCTTAGAAATCCTGGAAAACCGCAGCGACATTGGCCTGCTGTTCACCGACATGGAAATGCCGGGATCGATGAACGGCTTCGCGTTGGCCGCTCGGGTTGCTGAGCGTTGGCCGCACATCCGCCTGATGATCACGTCGGGGCGGTGTCGCCCCGCGCCGCGCGATGTGCCGGACCACGGTATGTTCGTGCCCAAGCCCTATCTGGTCGAACAGGTGCTCAACGCCTTTGACAAAGCCGGACCGGTTTAGCGGCCTCCCTGGCCACCGTTCAGGAGTAGGGAGATCGGCAGACTTTCTCCTGCTTGTTCCGCCCGATGGCAGGCAGTACTCGCCTGCGTCAGCTCTGCTTAGGCCGGAACGGGAGCACTTCGCCGGACGGCCGCATGATCGTCACCAACGCGCGGGCGAGGTCGGCCTGTTCGAAGGGCTTGCCCAGGCGGACGAGACCCGTGAGCTCGCCCTCCGGCAGCTCGGTATAGCCACTCGCGAGGATCACCGGCAGTTCTAAGTGAGCCGCGCGGATCGCCTCAATCAGCTGAACGCCAGTCATACCCGGCATAATCTGATCGGTTATCACCAGATCGATGATTTCGGCGGAACGGCGCAGTATGCGCAGGGCCTGCTGGCCTGAGGTCGCCTCCAGCACCTCGTGGCCAAGGTCCTCCAGCATCGCTGATATGTTCATCAGCACCAGCGGATCGTCATCGACCACCAGCACCGTTATCGGGTTCAGGATCTGGAGGTCCGGGTGAGGCGTCTCGTCCTCCTGGCGCAGGAGGTTAGCCTCGGCCACAGGAAGCCACAGCTCAGCAGTCGTCCCCTGGCCCAGCGTGCTCTTGAGTACCAAGCGTCCACCAGATTGTCCGGCAAAGCCGTGGATCATGGAGAGGCCTAGGCCCGTACCCTTGCCAACACCCTTCGTGGTGAAGAAGGGCTCTGTGGCTTTGGCGAGCGTCTCTTCGCTCATGCCCATGCCCGTGTCGGTGACCGACAGGCAGACGTAGCTGCCCGCGGGAAGTCCGGCAGCCTCTCTGGTGCTAATTCGTTCCTCCCGCGCCGAGATCGTGATCGAGCCGCCGTCCGGCATCGCATCGCGGGCGTTGACAGTTAGGTTGAGCAGCGCCAGCTCCAGCTGGCTCGCATCGACGAAGGCGAGCGGCAGCCGTAGCGGAAACCGCGTGCTGACTGGGATGTTCGAACTGATCGAACGCTGCAGCAGCTCAGCCATGCCACGCACGAGTTCGGGCACGTCGACAGGCCCTCTGGTCAGCTCCTGCCGGCGGGCGAAGGCGAGCATGCGCTTGGTCAGCGTCGCACCGCGCTCGGCCGCCTGGATCGAGTTCTCGATTAGCTGCAGCAGCTTGGGGTCATTCGGCAGGCGCTTACGTGCGAGGCTCAGATTTCCCAGCACGACCGCCAGCAGATTGTTGAAGTCGTGGGCCACGCCGCCGGTGAGCTGGCCGATTGCCTCCATCTTCTGGGACTGAATGAACCGCGCACGTGTCGCTTCGAGTTCTTGCTGGACGTTGCGCCGCTCGGTGACGTCCCGAGTGATTTTAGCGAACCCTACCAGCTCGCCGTGATCGCCGCGGATTGCGTCAATCACGACGTGCGCCCAGAAGCGGGTGCCGTCCTTGCGCACACGCCAACCCTCAGCCTCGAAGCGGCCTTCCGTGGCGGCGGTCTGCAGGGCGCGAGCGGGTAAGCCCGTGGCCCGATCCTCCTCTGTGTAGAACCGCGAGAAGTGCTGGCCGATGATTTCCTCGTCGGTGTAGCCTTTGAAGCGGTGCGCGCCGCGGTTCCAGCTCGACACCGCACCCTGTGGATCGAGCATGTAGATGGCATAGTCCTGAACACCCTGGACGAGCAGGCGGAAGCGCTGTTCGCTCTGCTTCAGCGCGTCCTGCGTCGCCTTCCGCTCGCTCAGGTCACGCGTGATCTTAGCGTAGCCGACAAGCTGACCGTCCGGGCTGCGAATCGGATCGATCAGCACGTGCGCCCACATCAGGGAACCGTTCTTGCGAACGCGCCACCCCTCCTGTTCGAAGCGGCCATCGGTGGCCGCAATGTTCAGCGCTCGGGCAGGCAAGTCCGTGGCCCGATCCTCTTCGGTGTAGAACTGTGAGAAGTGCTGCCCGATGATCTCGTCGGTCGTATAGCCCTTGAAGCGCTGAGCGCCGGGGTTCCAGCTCGCGATATTCCCCTGAGCGTCGAGCATATAGATTGCGTAATCGACGATTGACTCAACCAACAACCGGTAGCGGTCATCACGATCAGCGGCCGTTTCGAGGATCTGAGTAGCCTTTACAACCTGGTTCTGCGGCGCATCAGGGCGAATCTGTTCGTCATTCATACGGATGACCATACCACGCCTGATCCGGTATGTTGGATCTTTTGCCAGGTTCGGGGGAAACGTGCGCTTGCCGTTATCGGTGCGAGAGATACGACTACCTCGCGCTAGGAGCTGACGCTGAGCCGACAGGCCCTGAAGCGCCGCTTCCGATCCCATCCGGACATTCGACGTGCACAGGCCGGATGTCCGCTTGGGGTTGATTTCGTTGAAAAACGCAGAGGCAGTGCTTTGGGCATCGCTCAAGACAGGGCGCTGGAGAACTTTTTTCTTTTCCTGTAGTGCGATGCCGC
>NZ_JBELQE010000098.1:0-2559 GCF_040270385.1 Methylorubrum podarium
CGCTGGGATCGCATCGCCAAGCACGACATCGGTCCTGATGACGTGGCGATCTTCGCGGAAGGAGACGAGCACCAGCCGCTGGCAGACTACAACGCGACGGACATCGACGAGCGATGGTTGTGATGACCATCATCCATGTGCACTCAGCAAGTGTCGCTTGCCCCAATCAAACCGAGCGCCGAGGCCGAGCTGGGTATTTCGATCGCTCCTGCTCGAGCCGTTCGACGCCAAAACGGCTAACAAACTGCTCAGTGATCGCTGCCATCCTGGCGTGCGCCTTGATGGCATCGACGCGGTGGCGGCGGGCTAAGTCCAGCATTCTCCTTCGCTCACACCCATCGTTTTGCTCGTCATCAACTTTGCTGGCCAGGACAAGAACTTCCTCAGCGAAGTTTTCATTCAAATCAATCGAACGCTGCAGGTCGTTCATATAGGCCAACATGGCAAACAAAACCGTTTGGTTCATGCCGCGTGCCCTCACCCAGGCCCAAGTCTGGACGCGTTGTTCAAGCTACACGCTACTAGATCCGGTAGCGTTCGGAGCGGGTCATCAGTTCGCCGGCCAATTCGGTCAGGTTGGCGGATGCCGTTTCCACCTCGCGAGTGCCGGCGGCCGTCTGCTGGCTTGCCTGCCGGATGTTGTGAAGCGCGCCCGTCACCTGCTCGATGCCGAGCAGCTGTTGGTTGGTTGACGCCACGATCTGCTGGAAGGTCTGCACACTTTCCTCCACCCGCGCCGCCATCTCCTCGATGGTGCGGACAGTGGAGTCGGTGCGGGTCTTGCCGGCGGCGGCGCGCTTCACCGCCTCCTCGGTGAGCATCACCGAGGCGTTGATGCCGCGCTGGATCTCCCCGAGGATGCCGCGCACCTGCACCGTGGCATTCTTGGCTTGGTCGGCGAGCAGCTTCATCTCGGAGGCCACTACCGTGAAGCTGAGCCCTTGTTCGCCTGCAGCAGCAGCCTCAATTGCAGCGTTGAGGGCAAGCAGGTGGGTTCGCTCGGAGATGTCGTTGACGGTGACGATGATCTCGCCGATCGCCTGGGTCCGCTCGCTGAGCGCGACGATGTTGCCGGCGACCGCCTCGCCCTGCTCGCGGATCGATTCCATCGCCTTCGCGGTGTCGCCTGCCGCGCGCAGCCCGGAGCGGGCGGTCTGCGCCGCGGCCTGAGCGGTCGCAATGACTTCCGTCGCCCGCTTCGAGATCTGCGCGCCGGATTGCGAAATTTCATCGATGGTAGCAGCGGTCTCTTGGACAGCGGCGAACTGCTCCTCGACGCTCGCGGCCTGCTCCTGGGCGGAGGCGCGGATCTCAGCTGCAGCGGCATTCAAGTCCGCCGTAGCAGCACGGTTGGTGCGCGCTAGATCGGCGAGCCCTTCCACCATGGCGTTGAGGGTGGTTCCAAGCCTTCCGACTTCATCGCGACCGGTTGCAACGGTACGGCCTGTCAGGTCTCCCGTGCCGACACGCTCAACAAAGCCCAGCACGCCCCCGAGCGGACGCACGATCCAACGATTGATGGCAACGCCGATGCCGGCGCAGAACAGAAGTGTCAGGAGCGTGCCAAGCCAGAGCGTAGTTTTCGCATCCCGCTCAGCGTCAGCTAGACGCTCAGTTTGTATCGAGCGGTTCTTTTCTTCCGTAGTTTCAATAGCGGCGAGCTTTTCGCGAAGGGTGTCAAAGAATTGCTTGCCTTTTCCCTCGGCCTCAATGCGCACTGCATCTGTACGTGTGGTCGGATCGGCTGCAAGCCGTATAGCGGATTCGCCGATGTCCCTCTGCCAACTCTGAGCTGCGACTATAGCCTCCTCCAACAACTTGGATGGCTCGGCGTCAGTGCCGATAAGCCCGCGGAGGCGACTGGTGACTTCGCTCAAGGCCGACCTGCCAACATGGTAGGGCTCCAAGCTGCTGTCCCGGCCTGTGATTAGATAGCCGCGGAGCCCGGTCTCCTGATTGAGCATAGCTGCGCGGAAAACGTCGAGATCTCGGAGCACAAGGACTACGCGACGGCGAGCCTCGGTCGCATCATGCAGTTGGTCCAATGCGTTCAGAACCGCGCCGCTGCTGAGGACTGAGACGAGCGCAATTGCACCAATGGCACTGCCAAGCGTGCGGTTGAGGCCAAACGTAATCGGCATGCTTAGCGGGGCTCCTGATCACGCTCGCTCCTATCACGACCGTGCAATCCGCATCGCTTGTGAAAAATCGGCGCGCCACTGTCTACGCTTCGATATTCGCGACACAGATGCGTCCGTCAGATTACGCAACTTAATAGCGATTGGACGAGGTGGGCGATCCGGGCCGCCTGCATCTGCAGCAGATCACCCTCAATGCCTGTGCGGCGCTCCTCCTGGAAACAGACAAGACTGCTTCAGCCCGTGTCCCGCCGCTCGCCACGGGTTACAATTATCAGTGTCTGGTTCGGCAACGGTCGCTGCAAGGCAGATGCCTCGGACCATGGCGCGCGCAGCCAGACGTCCCGCTCCTCCTCCGTCGTCAGGATCACCGGCATCGCCTTGGGATGCACGGCGCCGACCTCGGCGTTCGGTTCGGTGG
>NZ_JBELQE010000099.1:0-15173 GCF_040270385.1 Methylorubrum podarium
CCGCGTTTGGGGGGGCCGGGGCGCCCCCCCGCCCCCGGCACCCCGCATGGGCGCCCCGCCCCCCCCCCCCCCCCCCCAAACCCCCCCCCCCCCCCCCCCTGCCCCCCCCCCCCCCCCCCCCCTTTCTGCGTTCAAGGGTTTTTGAAGCCGATCCTGCCGTTCGTCGCGCGGCTCAGCCGACGAAGGTGTAACCCGCCATCCGCTTGGCCTCGATCGGGTCGTAGCCGAGGCGCATCCGCAGCTTCTTGCGCAGCTTGCTGATGTGGCCCTCCACCACGCTCTCCTCGACGCTGGTGTCGAGGTCGCCGTAGACCGCGGTGAAGATCTGGCCCTTCGTCACCTGCCGGCCGCGGTTCTTCGAGAGATATTCCAGGATGTGCCGCTCGCGCCGGGGCAGGAGCAGGCAGGTGCCGTCGATCTCCGGATCGCGCCCGTCCGTGTAGACCTTGAGCCGGCCGGCCCTGTCGGGGGTCGGAGCCGGCTCGACGCCGCGGCCGGTCCGGCGCCGGATCGCGCTCGCCCGGGCGATGATCTCGCGGACATGGACCGGCTTGCGCACCACGTCGTCGATGCCGGCGGTGAACAGGGCCAGGGTCTGCTCGAGGGAGCGGGTCTCGTTGAGGGCGATGATCGGCGCCCGGCTGAGCGAGCGGATCGCCACGGTGCAGGAGGCGCGGTCGGCGAAGTCGCCGATCAGGAAGCCGTCGATCGCCTCGACGTCGATCCGCGGCGCGGCGTCGAGCCAGCCCTTCATGGATCCGACGGCGAGTCCCCGCGCCTTCACGCCCTCGGCACCGAAGCCGGCAACGTAATGGTCGGTGACGCTCTGCCGCTCGTCGACAACGATGTACATCGTCAGTTCTCGAAGATGTGCGAGGTCATCGCGTCCCGTGCGAATGTCCTTCGCGCGTCGCTCTGGCCGATTGAACTGTTAAAGGGTTGTCGGATGTTGTCGGTCGCTGGTCCGAGGGGCGTGTTGGCTGTTGCTCAACCTTCCCCGCGTGCCGCTTTCTCCAACATTTGACGGTCTGAGCTTTTTGGCGAGAATGGTTAACGGCGCGTTAAGGCCAAGCTTGCGCGAGACGAAACGTTAGGAGTTTGGTGACGCCGTCGATCCGCTCGTGGCCGATGTGCCACAGTGTGACCGAGCGGCTTCGGTGCGGTGCACGCCTTCTCGCCGGATCGGTCTTGACCGACGCGACGCGGCGCGCTCGAACGCTCGCTCGGCACCGCCAAGAGGAATTCCATGCCGTCGCTGTCCACCCTGTCGCCCGATGCCCTGGCGGAGCTGCGCTCCAAGCTGCGCGGTGAGTACGAGACCCTCAAAGCGCAGGGGTTGAAGCTCGACATGACCCGCGGCAAGCCCGCCTCGGATCAACTCGACCTCGCCGCCGAGATGCTGGCGCTGCCCGGCAACCGCGACACCACAGCCGAGGACGGCACCGACGCGCGCAACTACGGTAACCTGCAGGGCTTGCCCGAGGCCCGCGCCCTGTTCGCCCCCGTGCTCGGCGCGCCGCCGGAGCAGATCGTGATCGCCAACAATTCGAGCCTCGCGCTGATGCACGACGTGCTCGTCTACGCCCTGCTGAAGGGTGTGCCCGGTGGCGAAGGGCCGTGGTCGAAGCAGGAGCCGATCACGATCCTCTGCCCCGTGCCCGGCTACGACCGCCACTTCGCCCTGTGCGAGGGCTTCGGCATCCGCATGATCCCGATCCCGATGACGGGGGAGGGGCCGGACATGGCGGCGGTCGAGCGCGAGGCCGCCGACCCGTCAGTGAAGGGCATCTGGTGCGTGCCGCAATATTCGAACCCGAGCGGCGAGACCTATTCCGACGAGACCGTGCGGCGGCTCGCGGCTCTGAAGGCGGCGGCGCCCGACTTCCGCATCCTGTGGGACAACGCCTACGCGGTGCATCACCTCACCGAGGCGCGGCCGTCCCTCGTCGACATCCTGGAGGCCTGCACGCAGGCCGGGCATCCCGACCGGCCGATCGTGTTCGCCTCGACATCGAAGGTGACACTGGCCGGCGCCGGCTTCGCCATGCTCGCCGCCTCGCCCGCGAACGTGAAGTGGTACCTCGCGCAGGCCGGGCGCCGCAGCATCGGCCCGGACAAGCTCAACCAACTCCGCCACGTCCGCTTCCTGCGCGACGCCGCCGGGATCGCGGCCCATATGGATCGGCACCGCGCCCTGATCGGACCGAAATTCGCGGCGGTCGAGGAGGCCTTCGCCGCCCGTCTCGACGGCTGGGACGTCGCCCGCTGGAGCCGGCCGCTCGGCGGCTACTTCGTCACCCTGGACGTCACCGACGGCACCGCCTCGCAGGTGGTCCGGCTCGCGGGCGAGGCGGGCATCGCCCTGACGCCGGCCGGCGCGACGCATCCCTACGGGCGGGACCCGCACGACCGCACCCTGCGGATCGCGCCGACCTTCCCGAAGCTCGACGCCGTGCGCAAGGCGGCCGAGGCGGTGGCGCTCTGCACGCTGCTCGCGGCGGTGGAGGCGCGGGCCGCGGGGTGAGGTTGCTACGCGGCTACAGGGCGAGTGCGTAGCTCGTGCTGCGGCCGCCCCCCGGCTCCTTCACGAGAACGCCCGCCGCGATCAGCCCTTCGATGTCGCGCAGGGCCGTGTCCTGCGAGCACTTGGCGATCCTGGCCCATTTCGTGGTCGTCAGCTTGCCCTGGAAGCCGTCGAGGATGCGGTTGATCATCAGACGCTGACGGTCGTTGATGGTCCTGGTCGCCAGGTGCTCCCACACCTTCGCCTTGTGGATCACGGCCGCCAACGCAGCCTCGGCATCGCTCAGCGCCTGGTCGAGCACCTCGAGAAACCATGCCAGGCGGACCGTGATGTCGAGGTCGCCCTTCTGGGTCGCCTCGAGGGTCGCGTAATACTCGCTTCGCTCGACCCGTAGCCGCGACGACATGCTGTAGAAGCGCTGCCCCGTTCCCTCTGAACGGGCCAGTGCGAGATCGGCGATGGCGCGGGCGATCCGGCCGTTGCCGTCGTCGAAAGGGTGGATCGTCACGAACCAGATATGCGCCACGGCTGCCTTGAGCACCGGATCGGTCTTCGTGTCGGGCGCCTCGAACCACGTCAGGAAGGCCGCCATTTCTGCGTCGATCCGCTCGGCGGGCGGCGCACGGAAATGGACGCGCTCGCGGCCCATCGGGCCCGAGACGACCTGCATCGGGCTGAGCTCGTCCGTTCGCCAGCCGCCGACCGTGAAGGCCTTGCGCCCGTGCCCGCCCTCCGGAAAGAGGCCCGCGTGCCAGCGGAACAGGCGTTCCGTCGTCAGGGGTGCCGCATGTCCCTGCGTCGCATCGAGCAGCATCGCGACCAGCCCTTCGACCGGGCGCTCGACCGGCACCATCCCGGCGCGGTCGAGACCGAGCCGCCGTGCGACCGACGAGCGGACCTGTTCGCGATCGAGGATCTCACCCTCGATCTCGCTGGTCTTCAGGGCATCCTGAACGAGGGTCTGGAAGACGGCTTCGGTCTCGAGTTCGAAACCCAGCGCCTCCATGCGGCCGAGCAACCGACCCTGATGGTGACGGACCTCGGCCAAGCGCGTGGCCAAAGCCGCCTCATCCCAACGGAAGCGCGGCCAATCCGGGCGATCGTAGATGTAAGTCACATTCTCCGCATATCACGCGGAGAATAGACGCTGCAATCTCCGCATGACCCCGATCACACCACCACGGTGATCGCCTGCGCCGCCCGGGTCAGGCCGGTATAGAGCCAGCGGGCGCGGTGCTCGCGGAAGGCGTAGGACTCGTCGAACAGCACCACCTTGTCCCACTGCGAGCCCTGCGCCTTGTGCACGGTCAGCGCGTAGCCGTAGGTGAACTCGTCGGTCTCGCGGCGCAGGAACAGCGGGATCTCTTCCTCCGAACCCTCGATCACCTGCCGCAGCACCTTGATGTCGACCGCGCGGCGACGCACCGCCGGGTCGTCCTCCGGCACCACGTCGAGGCGGATCGTGTCGGGGCGGGGCGGCGCGCGTAGCGCCTGCACCGTCCAGGTCGAGCCGTTGAGCAGGCCCTTGGTGCGGTCGTTCCTCAGGCAGACCAGCTTCTCGCCGACCGACGGCATCGGGTCGGTGTGGCCGGCCAGTTCCCGCAGGCGGTTGTTGTAGAGCCGCCGGGTGCGGTTGAGGCCGACCAGCACCTGGTCGCAGTCGAGCACCTGGGCCGGGTCGATGTCGCGGCGGCGGATGACGCGGCTCTCGCCGTATTCGCCGACCTCCAGCCGGCCGCCCTCGCGGATGGTCATCGCCATGCGCACGATCGGGTCGTCGGCGGCCTGCCGGTGGACGTCGGTGAGCATCACGTCGGGCTCGGCTTCCGTGAAGAAGCCGCCACCGCGCACGGGCGGCAACTGCGCGGGGTCGCCCAGCACCAGCACCGGCTTGTCGAAGGAGAGGAGGTCGTGGCCGAGATCGGCATCGACCATCGAGCACTCGTCGATGACGATGAGGTCGGCCTTGGCCGCCGGGCCGGAGCGGTTGAGGGTGAAGGTCGGGCCGCCCTCGTCGCCCTCCTTGCTGCGGTAGATCAGCGAGTGGATCGTCGCCGCCTCAAAGCAGCCCTTCTGGCGCATGACCGAGGCCGCCTTGCCGGTGAAGGCGCCGAAGACGACCGGGCCGTCGACGTCGTCGGCGATACGGCGGGCGAGCGTGGTCTTGCCGGTGCCGGCATAGCCGAACAGGCGGAAGACCTGGGAGCCGCCCTCCTTGCGCCAGCGGGCGATGGCTTTCAGAGCCGCGTCCTGCTGCGGGGCGAACTGGGTGGGAACGGACTCGGCCATGGGTCTCGCGGGCGAGGGTTCTACGGCCAGCGCACGGTCGGCGGCAGCGAGGACAGGATCGAGGCGACGTTGCCGCCGGTCTTCAGGCCGAAGATGGTGCCGCGGTCGTAGAGCAGGTTGAACTCGACGTAGCGCCCGCGCCGCACCTGCTGCTCCTCCCGGTCGGCCTCGCTCCAAGCCTGCCCGAGGTTGCGCCGGACGATCTCCGGATACGCCTTCAGGAAGGCCTCGCCGACGTCGCGGGTATAGGCGAGATCGGCCTGCGGCTCGCCGGTCCAGTGATAGTCGTAGAAGATGCCGCCGATGCCGCGGGGCTCGTTGCGGTGCTTGAGGTGGAAATACTCGTCGCACCACGCCTTGTATTTTTCGTAGTTCACGGCCGGCGCGTGCGCCTCGCAGGCCTCGCGCAGGCAGGCGTGGAAGAACTGCGTGTCGGCGTCGTCCTGCGTCCGGCGCCGGTCGAGCACGGGGGTGAGGTCGGCGCCGCCGCCGAACCACGCCTTCGTGGTCACGACGAAGCGGGTGTTCATGTGCACCGTCGGCACGTTCGGGTTCCAGGGATGGACGATCAGCGAGATGCCGGTCGCGAAGAAGCGCGGATCCTCCGCCGCGCCCGGCATCTGCGCCCGGAATTCCGGCGCGAACTCGCCGTGCACGGTCGAGACGTGGACGCCGGCCTTCTCGAACACCCGGCCCTTCAGCATCGCCATGACGCCGCCGCCGCCCGGCGCGCCGCTATGGTCCGTGCGCTGCCACGGCGTCTTCTCGAACGTTTTGGCCTCTGCCGGCGCGTCCGGGTGGAACGGGCCTTCGGCCTCCGCCTCCAGCGTTTCCAGCGCGGCGACGATCCGGTCGCGCAGGGTGGCGAACCAGGCCTGAGCCTCGCTCTTCAGCGCGGCGAGGTCGTCGGGCGAGGGCAGGGGGGCGGGATTCCGGGAGGCGGTCGCGTCGCTCATGGCCCCAGGCTTTCCCACCCGGGCCGCGATCCGTCAATTCGCGGCGCGGCCGGGGAGGGGTGCGGTTTCGGATTCACGACGCGCGGCCGGCCTCAGACGCCAGCGCCCCCATTCGCGTGCCCGTCGGCAACGGGCTTCGCCGCCCCGTCGCGCAGGCCGCCGACCAGGGCGTCGAGGCTGCCCTTGCCCTCGGAGAAGCCCGCCTCGTTCAGGATCGCACCGAGGATCGGGCTGTTGTACTGGTAGCGCAGGAGGTGGCCCGACAGGCTGTCGCCGAAGCTCGCGGACACGCCGTTGCCGCCGCCCATCATCCCGCCCGCGTCGAAGATGCGGATCGAATCGATCTTCTCCACCGCCCGCATGCTCTCGCGCAGGGCGTCCGGGATGATGCCGAGGCGCTTCAGGCCCGTCTCGTAGGCGCGCGCCTCCGCCGAGAGGGCGTTGCGGGCCTCGTTCATCATCCGCTCGCGCTCGGCCTCGGCCTGGCCGAGCTTGGCGATGGCCTCCGCCTTCGAGGCGGCGGCGGTCGCCTCGGCCTCGGCCAGCGTCGTGATGGCGTTGGCGCGGTCCTCCGCCGCGCGCCGCTCGGCCTCCGCCGTGACGGTGACGCCGGTCGCCTCCCGCTCCGCCTCGCGCTTGGCGGCGATGACCGCGATCTCGCGCTCGCGCTCAGCGATCTCCTTGGCTTTGGCGGTCGCGACCCGCTCTTCCGCCGCGACGGCCAGGGCCTCGGCGGCCTTGGCGGCGGCGCGCGCCTCCGATTCCTTCTGCGAGCGCTCGGCGATCTTGATGGCGTTGTCCTGCAGCACGAGCTGGCGCTCGCGCTCGGCCTCCGCGTTGCGCTGGGCGATGGCGAGATCCGCCTCGATCCGCGCGCCCTCCGAGTTCTTGCGCGCCTCGGCCTCGCGCTGGCGCACCGCCTGCTCGCGCTCGATCCGCGCCGTCTCCTCGCTCTGCTGGGCGCGCTGCTCGGCCTGTGCGGTCTCGGCGCGGGTCTCGGCGGTCTTGTTGGCGATGTCGCGCTCCTGGGCGAGTTCCGCCTCCCGGGTGGCGCGCTGGATCTCCAGCTGCTTGAGCGCGGTCTCGCGGTCCTTCTCGGCCACGGCGACCTCGGCGTCGCGCACCGTGGCGTTGCGCTCCTTGCGGCGCTGCTCGGTGATCTCCTTGAGCCGGGCCAGACCTTCCGCGTCGAAGGAATTGTCCGGGTTGAAATGCTCGATCGAGGTCTGGTCGAGCCGCGTCAGCGAGGCGGATTCGAGTTCGAGGCCGTTGTGGCGCAGGTCGCCCGAGACCGCCTCCTGCACGCCCTTCACGAAGTCGGCGCGCTTCTCCTGAAGGTCGGGCAGGGTCATGCCGGCGGCGACCGCCCGCAGGGCGTCGACGAACTTCGCCTCGATCAGCTCGCGCAGCAGCATCGCGTCGTTGGTGCGTTCGCCCAGCGTCTGGGCGGCCAGCGCGATCGATTCCTCCTTGGGCTCGACGCGCACGTAGAACTCGACCGTGATGTCGGCCCGCAGCCGGTCCTTGGTGATGAGCGACTCGTTGCCGGAGCGCTTCACTTCGAGGCGCAGGGTGTTGAGGTTCACCATGGCGATGGAGTGGAACACCGGCAGCAGCACCGCGCCGCCATCGACCACGACCTTGCGCCCGCCGAGCCCCGTCCGGACGAAGGCGGTGTCCCGCGTCGTGCGCCGGTAGAGCCGGCTGAACACGAAGCCGATGCCGAGCACGGCCACGACGATGATGCCGGCGATCACCAGCAGGTTGACGATGCCGGAACTGACCATGTCCATGGAGAGCGATCCTTTCGGCTTGCGGGTCGGCTGGGGGAAGACGAGCGATCAGAGGTCCGGCGTGGCGGGGACCGCGACGTAGACCGCCTCGGCCCGGTCCACGAGGAGGACGCGGGCGCCGGTTTCCATCGCCGGCGCGTCGGGGGCGGCGCGGGCGCGCAGGAAGTGGGTGTTGCCGTGGCGATCCACGGCCCGGACCTGACCCGGCAGACCGTGATCCAGCGGGCCGAGGGTGACCTCGGCGGTGGCGCCGACCAGGTCGTCGGCGGTGACGGCGTAGCTCTCGTCCCGCGGGATCAGCCGGGCGATGGCTCTGGTCGAGACGCGCAGGGCCGGCAGCGTCGCCGCGGCGGCGATCGGAACCGCCAGGAGGACGGGCAGGGGCGCGACGAGGGCGGTGGCGAGCCCCTGCACGACGAAGCCCGCCAGCGCGAAGACGGCCAGCGCCAGGATCAGCAGGATCAGGAAGGGCACCCGGCCGAGATTGATCCACGACATCAGCGCCGCGGGCGAGAATGGGCCGTCCGCATCCGCCGCGGTGGCGAGATCGCCGCCGACCCCCGCCTCGTGACCGAAGGCGCCGTCCACCAGCCCCGACAGGGAATGCCCGACGAGGAGGGACAAGGCCTCCATTGCGACGAGGCCGGCCATCACCGCCGCCGCCAGGGTGAAGGGGAACAGGGCGGGGCCGACGAGGGGGCCGATCGCTGCGCTCACGAAGGGCGCCCCTGCTTCAGCGCGGCGAGCCGCCGCTCGATGGCGTCGTCGCGGTGCAGCCGGTCCAGTTCCTCGACCGACGGGTCGGCGACCGCCGAGGCGGTGCCGGTCACCCGGTCGATCGCCCGCAGCGATTGTTCGAGCTGGCGCGTGCGCGTGGCCTCCTCGCGGCCGTAGCCGTCGAGCGGGTCGGCCGCCTTCGCCGGCGGCTGCCGCAGCAGCGCGATCCGGTGCTCGGCGTCGCGCCGGGCGGCGTTGGCCGCCTGCATCGCCTTCGACGCCGCCTCATGGCGCTCGGCCACGTCCGCGAGGCTCGAATCGATCGCCTCGATCTGGCTCTCCAGGTCGAGCTGCCGGGCGATCCCGGCCCGGGCCAGGTCCTCGCGCCCGTTCGCGAGCGCGAGCGACAGCTTCTCCGGCAGCGCCGTGCGCTCCCCGTCGAGCTGGCCGCGGCGGGCGGTGAGGCGGTGCTCCTCCGCCTTGATCTTGCCGAGGTCGAGCCGCGCCTCGTGGATCACGGCATCGATCTCGCGCAGCGCCTGCTCGGCAATTGCGAGGCCGTTGCGGTCCTCCACCGCGTCGAGGGCGGCGTTGGACAGGCCGCCGATGATCCGGCCGACGCGGGTCAGGATGTTCTCGGGCATGCGGGTCTCCTCCTTCGGTGCCGTGACGGAGACGCCCACCTGGATGGTGAGCGTGTCGCCCGCGAGGGTGAGGCGGGCACTGGAGATTTCGCGCCAGGGGCCGTCGTAGCCCTCGACGCGGTAGGGCATCGTGCGCCGGCCGCAGAGCGTGGTGAGGGCGATCTCCGAGGCGCCCTTCACGCTGAACAGCTTGTCATCGAGCGGCATCGACGTGACGGAATCGGGGTCGAGGCCGGCGATCTGCTGCGCGAAATCGCGGATGCCGAGCGTGACGAGGCGGGCCGGCAACCCGGTCTCGTCCCGCACGCGCTGATACCCGTGCTCGATCAGGGCGACGACGTTGGCCCGCAGCCCGTGGTCCCGGCGGATCCCGTCGAGGATGACGAGCATCCGCCGGTAGGCGGCGAGCAGGGCACGGACCGCGTCGAGATCCGCCGGCTCGGGCAGAAGCCGGTAGGTCAGACGGGAGGGAAGGATTCCTGATCTGGGCACGAAGCCAACGTAAAACACCGATCTGGTGTTTTCAAGGGAATACACGCCTCGGATGCGTCTTTGGTGTCCGAAAGCCCGCATCCGGTGTGGGCGCGCACCGGGCGCATTCGCCCGGGCGCCCGCCCCATGACAGGCGGATCAAACCTCAGATGGGCGCACATGTCGTTCGACGAATTTCAAGCTGCCGACCGCGCAGCGAGACTGACCAAAGACTGGCAATTCTTCGGCCGTTGCATCCCAAACAAGGTACCGTGCTTCTTGCCGCGGGATTTTATCGTTATAGCTGGCAACCGATCAACGTAACTGCACAGCGACCATAATTTTGCATTCAATTTTGAATGTTGATGGGTGGCGCTGAAGCAAACGTCCGTTCGCCGCGTGACCTTCGATGTCGCATACCAATAGCCGGCCACCCGAGACGCAGGGCTCGGGGTCGATCTGGCGGCCGCAGCGGTTCTTCGCGCATCGACTGCAGTCCGTCCAAGAGCTCGAACGCCTGAACGACGGCGGAGGTCTTGCGGTCAACTTCTACCCGGTGTCCCGCGTATCGCCGCTGGTCCAGGTGGAGGGCGGACAGAGCCGGAGCATGAGCCTCTGGCGCACGCATTCGGCCACGGGCTTCCTGACGGTCCCGACGCTGGAAGCCGATCTGTTCACCATCCGGTTCGTCACCAATGGCCGGATGATCCGCCGAAACTGGCGCGGCGAGCAGATCGCGACGCAGGGCTACGCGACATTCAGCGCATTGGAAGATATGCGAAACGGAGAGGCCTCGGCGGGCTTCTCGGCCATCAGCAGCACGATCGCCCGCGCGTCCCTTCTGGCGAGCTACCACGCTCTGGAGCGCAAGCCGGATCGTCCGCTTCCCGTCCTGGAGCCGCTCACGTCGATCGACAATCTGGGAATGCGCGCGCTCCTCCTGTCGCTGGAGCAGATGCAGATCCGGCTGCGCGACGTGCGCACGGCCGACGACCTGTTTTTTCCGCTGCTTGAAGAGATCGTTTCATATCAGCTGTTGAGCGTGTGGCCGCGGGCACCGGTCGCCGAGGTGCCTTCAACCGGTAGTCTCACCGCTGCGCATGTCCGTTGCGCGGTCGATTACATCGAGGCGCATCTCGCGACGCCGTTCCGATTGGCCGATGTCGCGGCCGTCGCGGGCGTGAGTGTTCGCATGTTGCAGATGTCCTTCAAGCGTGAACTGAGCATGACGCCGGTCGAATTCATCATCGAGCGTCGTCTGCAGCGGGTTCATCGCGACCTCTGCAGCGAGATGCACAGGGACACTTCGATCGCGGAGCTGAGTCGCAGGTGGGGCTTTGCTCACATGAGTGATTTCGCCCAACGCTACCGGCGCCGGTTCGGATGTACTCCCAGTGAAACACGACGTGACATGCTACGCAAAGTAGAATGACGGGAATATCATGAATGCGAAACGTTGTTATTTTTACGAATACAGCAATTTAAAGATATTTTAGGCGATTGACAGGCACATTGACTATCGAATAGGCCATTCCGGCGGGGCCAAATCTAAACATGCAGGTTCGACGATCCTGCTGCCGCAAGGGCCTCGATTGCGCGCTGGAGTGACGGTTTTCAGGAGCCACAGATGCCCAGGTTCTTCTTCAACACCAACGACGATGTAGAGCTATGGGATGAAGAGGGAACGGAGCTGCCGGATCTCGACGCGGCGCGCCGCGCCGCCATCCGTTATGCTGGGGAACTCTTGAGGGAGGCCGGCGCGTCCGTCGGATTCGACGAGACGTGGCAGCTCGTGGCGAGCGATACGAGCGAAGCGGTGGTGTTCACCATCGACGTCAAGGTCACTCTGAATCAGGCGGCGCTCCCCGTCGCGCGTCTCGACGCGGCCCACCGTCAGCAGCGTCCGAGGACACGGCAGTCCGAGAGGACCGTGCATTCGAACTGAACCGCTGCCCGGTTCACGGGACGGGAAAGCCTGTCGAGGGACGGTCGGTCGAACCTGCTGATCCCGGCGCCGGCCTCCGCCGATCGCGGAACCCTCATCCGACCTGCCGGATCGCCTCCCCCAGGATCATCGCGGCGCAGACCGCGACGTTGAGCGAGCGCAGGCCCGGCCGGATCGGCACCACCACGCGGGCATCGGCCGCGGCGTGGACCGCCTCCGGCACGCCGGCCGATTCACGCCCCATCAGCACGCAGTCGCCGGCGCGGAAGGCGTGCCGCGTGTAGGGCACCGAGCCGGCGGTCGTGGCGAGCACGAGGCGCAGGCCCGCCTCCTCCCGCCACGCCTGGAACGCGTCCCACGACCGGTGCCGGGTGATCGCCACGTGGTCGAGATAGTCCATCCCCGAGCGGCGCAGGTTCCGGTCGGACACGTCGAAGCCCGCCGGCTCGATGATCTCCACCGCGACCCCGAGGCAGGCCGCCATGCGCAGCATGGTGCCCGTGTTCTGCGGGATGTCCGGCTGATAGAGGGCGAGGCGAAGCATCGGTGGGGCGGGGCAGGGGCGGGGCAGGGTCTTGCCTGCGGCATGGGCGCAGGGTTGGCCCGGCGTCAAGGAGGCTTACCTGAGCCTCTCGTTCCTCACTCGGTCCCGCACAATCATGTTCCTCGATTGGCTCGAGCGCCGCATCGATCCGTTCGCGCCCTTCGACGACCGGCGCATGCCGCCGAAGACCGTGCTGGGCTTCGCGGGCTTCTACCTGCGGCCGATCCGTTCCGCGCTCATGGTGCTGTTCGTCATCGCGGTGGTGGCCGGCGGCATCGAGGCGTCGCTCTATCTCCTGATGCGCTGGTTCATCGACCTGATGAACGCGGCCGACCGCACCACCGTGATCGGCGACAACGCCGTGCCGCTGACGCTCGCCGCGCTGCTCCTCCTCGTGGTGCGCCCGTTCACGATCTGGCTGCACGAAGTGGTCTCGAACCAGCTGGTCGTGCCGCAATCGACGAACCAGATCCGCTGGCGCACGCATCTCTACACGCTCGGCCACTCGCTCTCGTACTTCCAGGCGGATTTCGCCGGGCGGCTCGCCAACCGCACCGTTCAGGTCGGGCCGGCGGTGCGCGAACTCGCCGTCGTTTTCATCGACACGCTGCTCTACGTCGCGATCTACGCGGTCACCGCGATCGGGCTGTTCTCCTCGATCTCGGCGTGGCTGGCGCTTCCCGTCGTGGTCTGGGTCGCGGCCTATGCCGGCCTGACGGCGTGGTTCGTGCCGCGCGCCCGCAAGCGCTCGCATCTGACCGCCGAGACCCGCTCGACGCTGATCGGCCGGGTGGTCGACAGCTACACCAACATCCTCACCGTCAAGCTGTTCGCCCGCGACCGCGAGGAGCGCGCCGCCGTGCGCGACGCGGTCGACACCCACACGAAGGCCTATCTGCACCAGTTCCGGCTCACCACGCTGACGACGAGCCTGCTCGGCGGCCTCAACAGCCTGCTCCTCTTCGCCACGGCCGCCGTCTGCTTCGCCCTGTGGCAGCGTGGCGCGATGACGACCGGCGAGGCCTCGGCCGGCCTCGCGCTGGTCCTTCGGCTCATGGCGATGTCGGGCTGGGTGATGCAGACCGTGCGCGGCGTGTTCGAGAATGTCGGCGTGATCCAGGAGAGCATGCAGACGATCGCCCGTCCGCACGCGCTCACCGACGCGCGGGACGCGCGGACGCTGCACGTCACCGGCGGCGACATCCGCTTCGAGAACGTGGACTTCCATTACGGGCGGGGCGACGCCAGCATCATCGAGGACCTCTCCTTCCACATCCGTCCGGGTGAGAAGGTCGGGCTCGTCGGCGTGAGCGGCGCCGGCAAGAGCACCATCACCGCGCTGCTCCTGCGCCTGCACGACGTCGAGGGCGGGCGCATCCTGATCGACGGCCAGGACATCGCCGGGGTGACGCAGGATTCCCTGCGCGGCGCCATCGCCATGGTGAGCCAGGACACCTCGCTCCTGCACCGCTCGATCCGCGACAACATCGGCTACGGCCGCCCGGACGCGTCCGACGCCGAGATCGAGCGGGCGGCGCGGCTGGCGCATGCCCACGACTTCATCCTCGACCTCGTGGACCACAAGGGCCGGCGCGGCTACGACGCCCATGTCGGCGAGCGCGGGGTGAAGCTCTCCGGCGGTCAGCGCCAGCGCATCGCGATCGCCCGCGTCATCCTCAAGGACGCGCCGATCCTGATCCTCGACGAGGCGACGAGCGCGCTCGACAGCCAGGTCGAGGCGGCGATCCAGGAGGCGCTCGACACGCTGATGGGCGACAAGACCGTGCTCGCTATCGCCCACCGGCTCTCGACCATCGCGGCCCTCGACCGGCTGATCGTGATCGATCGCGGCCGGATCGTGGAGGAGGGCACCCATGCCGAGCTGATCCGCCGGGGCGGCCTCTACGCCGACCTGTGGCGGCGCCAGTCCGGCGGCTTCCTGGGGGATCGGGCGCCGGCTCCGGCCTCGTGAGCGAACGAACGGAGCGGACGACGTGACGTCTTCACCGAGCCTCGCGGCCAGCGGCCTCGGCCGGCCACCGGCCTCGCCCTGGCTCGACGAGCTGCGCGCGACGCTGCGGCTTTCCGGCCCGCTCGTCCTGATCAACCTCGCCCAGCACGGCTTGGTGGCTTCGAACACGGTGCTGCTCGGCCGGCTCGGTGCCGAGCCCATCGCGGCGGGCGCGCTCGCCACCAGCCTCTACCTGCTGCTGTTCATCGGCGGCATCGGCCTCACCTCCTCGGTGGCGCCCCTCGTCGCCGAGTCGGTCGGACGCGAGGCGGGCGTGGAGCGGGCCGGCGAGGTGCGGCGCACGGTCCGGGCGGGCCTGTGGGTCGGCTTCCTCGTGACCCTCGCGCTGATGCCGGTGCTCTGGTTCACCGAGGAACTGCTCGAACTGCTGCGGCAGGAGCCGGCGGTGGCGCGGGATGCCGGCCGCTACATGCGGGTGCTGCAATGGTGGATGATCCCGGCCCTCGCCTTCATGGTGCTCAAGGGCGCGCTCGCCGCGCTCCAGCGGCCGGGACCGCCGCTGGCGGTGAGCCTCGCCGCGCTGCCGCTCAATCTCGGCCTCGGCGCCTTCCTCGCCTTCGGGCCGCCGCAGCTCGGCATCGTCGGCGTGGCGCTCGGCACGGTGATCACCGAGTTCCTGGCGCTCGCTGCCCTGGTGCTGGTGATCCGGTTCGACCGCAGCCTCCACCGGCACCGGATGTTCGCCCGTCTCTGGCGCCTCGATCCCGAGCGCCTCGCCCGCGTGGTGCGGATCGGCCTGCCGATGGGCGTGGCGGGGATCGCCGAGGCCGGGCTGTTCGAGGCGGCCACGGTGGCGATGGGCACCTTCGGCACGGTGCCGCTCGCCGCCCACGCGGTCACGCTCCAGATCGCGGCGACCTGCTTCATGGTGCCCAACGGCATCGGGCAGGCGGCGACGGTGCGGGTCGGCCGCGCCTACGGCGCCGCCGATCGGGCGGCCCTGCGCCGGGCCGGTGCCATCGCCCTCTGGCTCGGCTTCGGCTTCATGGTGGCCTGCGCCGTGGTGCAGCTCGTCGCCCCGCGCGCCCTGATCGGCCTGTTCCTCGACGCCGGGGCGCCGGGCGCAGCGAGCGTGTTTCCGGTGGCGGCCGGCTTCTTGGTCTTCTCGGCCCTGTTCGCGATCTCGGACGGGGTGCAGTCGGTGGCGCTCGGGGCGTTGCGCGGCCTGCAGGACACCAAGGTGCCGATGCTGATCGCGCTCACCGGCTACTGGGGCATCGGGGTGCCGCTCGGGGCGGCGCTCGCCTGGGGCGCGGGG